>NZ_JBSHBW010000026.1:0-107733 GCF_053612185.1 Streptomyces sp. NPDC054757 | reverse complement strand
TGACTTTTGGCACGCTGTTGAGTTCTCAAGGAACGGACGCTTCCTTTGTACTCACCCTCTCGGGCTTTCCTCCGGGCTTTTCCCTTCGGTCTTGCATTTCCGACTCTATCAGACTCTTTCGTGTCCGATTCCCGGTCGGCCGGGTGCTTTCCAGTTCCACGCTTTCGCGTTTCCCTTTCCGGCGTGTCCACTACGTTAGCCGATTTCCTCGGAGGCTCATAATCGGGCCTTGGATTCGAATTTCGGCATGCCGAAAGTCAAACCCTTTGAGGGAGATCGTAGGTAGTGGTTGGCTGCTTCGGGCTGCTCAGGTTCGGTCCGATGGGCCGTTCCGATAGCAGTGCCCGTGTCAAGCGGCTCGGACTACGTTAGGCGTCCGGCAGGGGCGAGTCAAGTCCGTCTCTTGCGCGGAACATGCGCCCGGTACGGGCTGACCGTCGGGTCGCCGTCGATCCAGAAGCGCCACGGCTGATGGGCGCCCGCTCCGCCAACTCCCGTGCGGGGGCCGCTGCGTACCAGGCCGGGGCGGGGCGGAGTGCCGGTGAGGATGGCCAGCTCGGTGTCGCCCGTGGCACAGATGTCCGCACCGTTGCACGACCGGTCGACGTTCAGACCGGTGGCGAGCCTGGCCGGACCCTTGGCCAGCTCTCTGTCGTGCCTGGCCGCGGGGCGCCGTTCGCGCACCAGCTCTGCGCCCGCCGTCACCTCTCCCCCGCGGAGCAGCACTCCGCTCGCGCTGCCCTCCGGGCCGCAGACGAGGTTCATGCAGTGCCACATGCCGTAGGTGAAGTAGACGTACACATGACCGGGCGGACCGAACATGACCTCGTTACGGGGTGTCGGGCCCCGGTAGGCATGTGATCCCGGGTCGGCCTCTCCGGCGTACGCCTCCACTTCGGTGAGGCGCAGCTCCATCGGTCCGTCCGGTGTGCGACGGACCAGGGTGCGGCCCAGGAGGTCCGGGGCCACTTCCAGTACGGAGCGCTCGAAGAACGCGCGTGGCAGGGGCGTACGGTCCGGACTGGCGCTCATGGGTGACCAGCGTAACGGGGGACGGCTGGCGGCCGGCGCGCGGAGGCGCGTATGCATGGGGGTGCAAGATCAACTGGGAGCGATGAGGAGTGAAGTGGGCATGGGGTTCAGGAGACTGCTCGCGAGCTTGGGGGCCGGGGGTGCTTCGGTGGAGACGGAGCTGTCCGAGGCGAATGTCGTGCCGGGCGGTGTGGTCCAGGGCGAGGTGAGGATCCGGGGCGGGGCCGTCAGCCAGCGGATCGAGGGGCTGTCCGTGGGGCTCCAGGGGCGGGTGGAGATCGAGAGCGGGGACCACGAGGTCAAGCAGGACATCGAGTTCACCGAGCTGCGCCTGGGCGGGGAGCTGGACATCGCGGCGGGCGCTCTGCATGTGGTGCCGTTCGGGCTCGAAATACCCTGGGAGACCCCGATCACGAACATCGCGGGACAGCCGCTGCCCGGGATGCACATCGGTGTGATGACGGAGCTGGAGATCGCGCGGGCGGTGGACTCCGGGGATCTGGACGCCATCCAGGTGCATCCGCTCCCCGCTCAGCAGGCCGTCCTCGATGCCTTCGCCGGGCTCGGTTTCCGCTTCGTGAGCGCGGATCTGGAGCGCGGTCACATCCGTGGCACGCGCCAGCTGCTCCCCTTCTACCAGGAGATCGAGTTCTGCCCGCCGGAGCAGTACCGGGGTCTGAACCAGGTGGAGCTGACCTTTGTCACGGACGACCGCGAGATGGATGTGATTCTGGAGATGGACAAGAAGCCGGGTCTCTTCAGCGAGAGCAGCGACTCGTACCGGGCGTTCCAGGTCGGTCTGCACGATTTCCGGGACACCGACTGGACGGGGTACCTCCATCAGTGGCTGGCCGATGTGGGTGGGAGACGGAACTGGCTCTAGGGTCGGAACGGAACTGACAGCCGATGCAGGAGGTGCCGCCGTGACCGGGCTCAGCAAGCCGCCGCTCCCCCATGACTTTCATCCGCCGGTGCCCTCGTTCACCGTGGTGAGCGAGGACATCGCGGCGGGGTCGGTATTGAAGGACGCTCAGGTGTACGCGGCGGGGAACACCTCGCCGCAGCTGCGGTGGGAGGGGTTCCCGCCGGAGACCAGGAGCTTCGCCGTGACCTGCTTCGACCCCGACGCCCCTACGGGCAGCGGGTTCTGGCACTGGTCGCTGTTCGACATCCCGGCCTCGGTGACCGGGCTCCCGGCGGGTGCGGGCAGTGGCGGGTTCAAGGGGCTGCCGCCGGGCGCGGTCCAGGCCCGTAACGACTACGGGGCGAAGGAGTTCGGGGGCGCCGCGCCGCCGGCCGGTGAGAACCACCGCTATGTCTTCACCGTGTACGCGGTGGACGTCCCGCAGCTGGGGATCGACTCGGACACCCCGCCCGCGGCTGTCGGCTTCAATCTGCGGTTCCACACGCTGGCCCGTGCCCAGCTCATCGCCGAGTACGCCGCTCCCGCCGAAAGCTGAAGCGCGCGAAGCGACGCGCCCGCTTCTGTTTGCCCTGCCCCGGTCTTGGAGAGATCTGGGCAGGGCCTTTTTTATTGCGTTGTCCATCGTGGCGTGCCCGGCCAGAGTTGATCCCAGCCCCGCCAGGGGGTGGGCCGGCACCCGGAGGTGGGCACCATGCGGGACACATTGGTACTGAACGCCAGCTTCGAGCCGCTGTCGACGGTGACGCTCAACCGCGCGGTGGTCCTGGTGCTCCAGGACAAGGCCGTGGTCGAGCAGGCCCACCCAGGGCTGCGGGTGCGCGCCGCCGCCGTCGAACTGCCGGTGCCCCGGGTGATCAGGCTCTGCCGTTATGTCCGGGTGCCGTTCCGAAGACAGGCGCCGTGGTCGAGACGGGGGGTCCTGGTCCGCGACCAGCACCGGTGCGCGTACTGCGGGCGGCGGGCCACCACCGTCGACCATGTGGTGCCGCGTGCCCAGGGTGGCCAGGACACCTGGCTGAACACGGTGGCCTCCTGCGCCGAGGACAACCACCGCAAGGCGGCCCGTACCCCGGAGCAGGCGGGGATGCCGCTGCTGCGCAGGCCGTTCGTGCCGACCCCGGCCGACGCGATGATGCTCGCGCTCGGCGCGGGTGACCGGCAGGCGCTGCCCGACTGGCTCCCGCAGACCGCGTAGCCACCGGCGGGAGCGAAGGTGCGGCCCCCGGCGGACCGGCGTACGCACAGGCCCGCCGTACGCAGCAGCCCGCCCCCGGGGCCGGAGGCGGGCTGGATTCTTCTGCGCCGGGCCGTTGCGACGGCTGTTACTCCGAGGGGCGCCTGGCGGCCGGCGGGGCGGGCGACTCCTTGCCGGTGTTGAAGCCGGGGACGTTCTCGCCGAGGTTGCCGAAGGCCCCGCTCAGGCCCTTGAGCGCGTCGCCGATCTCGCTCGGCACGATCCAGAGCTTGTTGGCGTCGCCCTCGGCGATCTTCGGCAGCATCTGCAGGTACTGGTAGGCGAGCAGCTTCTGGTCCGCGTCGCCCGCGTGGATCGACTCGAAGACCGTACGGATGGCCTGGGCCTCACCCTCCGCGCGCAGCGCCGACGCCTTGGCCTCACCTTCGGCCCGGAGGATGGCCGACTGCTTCTCACCCTCGGCGCGCAGGATCTCGGACTGCCGGACACCTTCGGCCTGGAGGATCGCGGCGCGCTTGTCACGGTCGGCGCGCATCTGCTTCTCCATCGAGTCCTGGATGGAGGTGGGCGGTTCGATGGCCTTGAGTTCGACGCGGTTGACGCGGATGCCCCACTTGCCGGTGGCTTCGTCGAGTACACCGCGCAGCGCCGCGTTGATCTCCTCACGGGAGGTCAGCGTCCGCTCCAGGTCCATGCCGCCGATGATGTTGCGGAGGGTGGTGACGGTCAGCTGCTCGATCGCCTGGATGTAGCTGGCCACTTCGTAGGTCGCGGCGCGGGCGTCGGTCACCTGGTAGTAGATGACCGTGTCGATGTTGACGACCAGGTTGTCCTGGGTGATCACCGGCTGCGGCGGGAAGGGTACGACCTGTTCCCGGAGGTCGATCCGGTTGCGGATCGAGTCGATGAACGGGACGACGATGTTCAGCCCGGCGTTGAGCGTGCGCGTGTAGCGGCCGAACCGTTCGACGATGGCGGCGCTGGCCTGTGGGATCACCTGGATCGTCTTGATCAGGGCGATGAAGACCAGCACCACCAGAATGATCAGAACGATGATGACGGATGGCATCGTGCTCCCCGTGCCCTTCGATTGCCGGCTGTTCCCGATGATCGATCTTCGCAGACCTCGGCCTGCCGTGTGTGAGGTTCTGTCACAGGACGACCGCTGTCGCTCCGTCGATCTCCACCACGTCCACCTGCTGGCCCGGCTGATAACTGGTGTCGCCGTCGAGTGCCCGCGCCGACCAGACCTCCCCCGCGAGCTTGATCCGGCCCCCGCTGCCGTCCACCCGTTCCAGGACCAGGGCCTGACGACCCTTCAGCGCATCGATCCCGGTGGCCAGTTCGGGCCGCTGGGAGCGGTGCCGGTTCGCGATGGGGCGTACGACGGCGATGAGCGCGACGGACACGATCACGAAGATGAGGACCTGGAGCACCGGGCCGGCGCCGAGGGCGGCGGCGGCCGATGCGGCGACCGCTCCCACGGCCAGCATCCCGAATTCGGGCATGGCGGTGATGACGAGCGGGATTCCCAGCCCGGCCGCGCCGATCAGCCACCACACCCATGTCTCGATGTCCACGGGGTCATGGTAGGGCGGCAGTCCCCTCCGGGGACAGGGCGCAAGGGGTCCGGAACCGGTCGGCCGGGGGAAGACCCCCGCGCGGTCCTCAGCCGAGCGGAAGTCCCTGTGCGGTCCAGCGGTTGCCCCGCTGTTCGACGACGAGCGGCAGCCCGAAGCAGAGCGAGAGGTTGCGGGAGCTCAGCTCGGTCTCCATCGGGCCGGCCGCGAGCACCTTGCCCTGACGGATCATCAGGACGTGGGTGAAGCCGGGCGCGATCTCCTCGACGTGGTGGGTGACCATCACCATCGAGGGGGCGTACGGGTCCTTGGCCAGCCGGCCGAGACGGCGTACGAGGTCCTCGCGGCCGCCGAGGTCGAGACCCGCGGCGGGCTCGTCGAGCAGGAGCAGTTCCGGGTCGGTCATCATCGCGCGGGCGATCAGGGTGCGCTTGCGCTCGCCCTCGGAGAGGGTGCCGAACTTGCGGTCCAGGAACTCGGTCATGCCCAGGCGGTCGAGGAAGGCGCGGGCGCGCTGCTCGTCGACCTCCTCGTAGTCCTCGTGCCAGGTGGCCGTCATGCCGTAGGCGGCGGTGAGCACGACCTGGAGGACCGTCTGCCGCTTGGGCATCTTCTCGGCCATGGCGGCGCCCGCCATGCCGATGCGCGGACGGAGCTCGAAGACATCGGTGCCGGGCTTGCCGAGCTGTTCGCCGAGGATCGACGCCGTGCCGGTGGTCGGGAAGAGGTAGCTGGACGCGATGTTGAGGAGGGTGGTCTTGCCCGCGCCGTTGGGCCCGAGGATCACCCAGCGCTCCCCTTCTTTCACCGCCCAGGAGACGTCGTCCACCAGAGCACGTCCGTCGCGGACCACCGATACGTCCAGCAGCTCCAGTACATCGCTCATGAGCGCGTTGTCTCCCCATGCAGTCTCGGTTCGCGCGTGCGCCTGTGGGCGCAGCTCCCAGGGAAAACCTACGCCACCTGAGAAGTGCACCCACGTGTAGGGGCTGTCCGGCGTACCGGACCGCGCGTCTGCGACCTGCGCCGCCCGACAGCCCCCGGGGTCTCGGCCTGATCCGAACGACAGGCCCCAGGTCCAGTCCCTACTCTGGCTCCATGTTCACGGAACCACGCTCAGGACGGCTGGCCGCATGGGGAAATGCCCTGTTGGCCGGAATGGTATCGCCGGACGACGCCGCACTCGCCATCGTGGGCGAGGACGCGGTGCACCGGGTCGAGGGGCTGCCGGGCGAGCCGGGGCCCGTCGGGCTCACGCTGGCGCTGGGGCGGCTGAGAGCGCTCGGCGCGACCGGATTCCGGGTGGCGATGCCGACGGCGGGGCATCCGCTGGGCCTCAGCGGGCCGCCCGAGTTCAACGCGCGGGCGCTGGAGGCGGCGGAGGCGGTCACCGTCTTCGGGGTGTCGCTGGGTCTGGTGCCCGAGCTGTACGAGGCGGGCCCTGAGGGCGATCTGCACCGGGAGGTGGTCTGGCACTGTCTGCCGGTACGGGAGGCGCCGCCGGCCGATGTGCCGTCGCTCGGTGAGGCGGAGCGGGAGCTGGCGGAGGCGCTGCGGGAGGCGACCGCGGTGCTCTCGGGGCTCGATGTGGCAGGCGGCGGGCCCGCTGCCGATGCGGCGATCGACGCGTACCGGGCGCGGGCCGAGGCGGGGGCCGGGGAACTGCTGGCGCCGGGGTATCCGGCGCGCGCGGTCCGGGTGCTGGAACTGGCGCGGCGGATCGGGCTGCTCGTCTCGGTGGCGTACGAGCACGGGCCGGGCGGCGCGGTGAGCGCGTCGGAGATGGCGGCGCGGGGGGAGGCGCTGCGGCCGGTGGAGCGGGTGGCCCGGCGGGCGCAGGTGGCGGCGTACAACGCGTATGTGGAGGACCGGGAGCGGGAGCGCGGCTGACGGGAGGGCGGGGGCCCGGGGCGCGGTCGGCCGGTGGGCGCTCGACCGCGGCCCGGGGCTATGCGGGGGCCGCTGATGCGGAAGGCTGTCGGCCGGTGGGCGGGGCGCCGGTGCGTGGGATGCCGATGCGTGGGATGCCGATGCGTGGGATGCCGATGCGTGGGATGCCGATGCGTGGGATGCCGATGCGCCGGAATGCCGAACGGCCCCCCGGCACCGTGTGGTGCCTGAGGGGCCGTCGGCCGGTGACCGTGGTGCGGTCAGCGGTGGTGCGGTCAGCCGTTGAGGCCGTGGTTGGCGAAGGCCGGGTTCAGGACGCCGATCACGGAGACGGTGTTGCCGACGGCGTTCACGGGGACGTGCACCGGGGCCTGGACCACGTTTCCGGAGACGACGCCGGGCGAGTTGGTCGCCGCACCGGCCGCGTGCGAGGCGGCGGACGCGGCACCGGCTCCGGCGGCGAGTACGCCACCGGCGACGAGGGTGACGGCGGCGGCCTTCTTCAGGTTCTTCATTTCAGGTTCCTCCTAGCGGGCTGCGGCCGGCGCCGCAGCATGCATGGAGAACGGCGCACGGATCATTCGGATACGCCATGTGGGTGACTTACACCCGACGGTATGAATCTCACACCGGAATATGACGGTCCGCTCAGCCGGCCGGCCCGGTGCTGTCAGCCCGCCGCCCCGTCCATCAGCCCGCCGCCCCGTTCCGTACCGCCCAGAGCGCCGCCTGCGTACGGTCCGCGAGGTCCAGTTTCATCAGGATGTTCGACACATGTGTCTTGACGGTCTTCTCGGAGAGGACCAGTGCCCGTGCGATCTCCCGGTTGGAGCGTCCGTCGGCGATCTGCCCGAGCACCTCGCGCTCCCGGTCGGTGAGGGTGGTGCCCCTCCCCTGTCCGCCGCCGGGCTCCTGGGAGAGCAGCGCCCCGGCCACTTCGGGCTGGAGGAGGACGTGCCCGGCGTGGACCGAGCGGATCGCGTCGGCCAGTGCGTCCGGGTCGACGTCCTTGTACACATAGCCCGACGCACCCGCGCGCAGCGCGGGGATCACCGTGCGCTGCTCGGTGAAGCTGGTGACCACCAGCACCTTCGCCGGGTTGGCCAGCTCCCTGAGTCTGCGCAGCGCCTCGATGCCGTCCATGCCCGGCATCTTGATGTCCATCAGGACGATGTCGGGCCGCAGCTCCTCGGCGGCCGCCACCCCCTGCTCACCGTCCGGCGCCTCACCCACGACCTCGATGTCGTCCTGGATCTCCAGAAAGGTGCGCAGGCCCCGCCTGACCACCTGGTGGTCGTCGACGAGCAGGACACGTACGGCCGCTTTCGGCCTCGGTGCGGTGTCAGCCACCGGGCACCTCCATCTCGATCGTGGCGCCCTCTCCCGGCGCCGATTTCACCCTGAGCCGGCCCCCGACCCCGCTCGCCCGGTCCCGCATGGAGACCAGACCGAGGTGCCGGCCCGCCCGCCGTACGGCCGATGGCTCGAATCCGGCGCCGTCGTCGGTGACCCGCAGGACCGCGCCGGGGCCGTGCCGGTCCAGTACGACATCGATGTGTGCGGCCCCCGAGTGGCGCAGGGCGTTGTGCAGCGCCTCCTGCGCCACCCGCAGCAGCGCCTCCTCCTGGGCGGCGGGCAGCGCCCGCACCGGCCCGCTCCGGAAGGCGACCTGGGGGGTGTGCGCACGGTCGAGGACCTGGACGTGCGTGCGGAGCGTGTGGACCAGGCCGTCCTCGTCGAGAGCGGCCGGGCGCAGCTCCACGACGGCGGCCCGGAGTTCGTCGGCGGCCTCCGCCGCGAGATCGGCGACCTGCTGGAGCTCGTCCTTGGCGCGGGCCGGGTCGCGGTCCACGAGTGCGGTGGCGGCCTGGGCGGTCAGCCGCAGGGAGAAGAGTTTCTGGCTGACCGCGTCATGGAGTTCGTGGGCCAGCCTGGAGCGTTCCTCGGCGATGGTCAGCTCGCGGCTGCGCTCGTACAGACGGGCGTTGGTGAGGGCGATGGCGGCGTGTTGGGCCAGTATCGTCAGCAGCTCCTCGTCCTCCTCGGTGAATCCGCAGCGGCCGGTGGGTCTGGGGCAGCGCTTGTTGGCGAGGAAGAGCGCGGCGATCGTCTCATCGCCGTCGCGGACGGGCAGGCCAAGGAAGTCCGACATGTCGGGGTGCGTGGCGGGCCAGCCCTCGAAGCGGGGGTCCTGGCGTACGTCGTCGAGGCGCTGGGGTTTCTCGTCGTGCAGCATCGCGGCGAGGATGCCGTGCTGGCGCGGGAGCGGGCCGATGGCCTTCCACTGGGCGTCGCTGACCCCGTCGACCACGAACTGGGCGAAGCCGCCGTGGTCGTCGGGGACGCCGAGCGCGGCGTACTCGGCGTCCAGCAGCTCGCGGGCCGAGACCACGATCGTCTTGAGGACGTCACGGACCTCCAGGTGCCTGCTCATGGCGAGCAGCGCGGTACTCACCGCGGACAGTCCGGAAGCGGGTCGATGGGACATGGCCACACCGTACCGGCGGGCCCGCCGGGCCGTATCGGGCTGTGGACGGCCCGGGGTCCGGTCCGCTGGGACCAGGCCGGGGGCCGGGAGGACTAGGCCGAAGTGCCGCCGCCGCCCCGTCCCGCGGACGAGGCGCGGGGCGGGACCGCGTTCCTACGTTGATGGCACCAAGCGAGGAACGCGAAGGAAGAGGGCGTGCCATGGCGGTAGCAGTCATCACCGGCGGATCGAAGGGGCTGGGCCGGGCGCTCGGGGCCGGGCTCGCGGAGCGGGGCTGGGACCTGGTCGTCGATGCGAGGGACCGGGAGGTGCTGGAGAGGGCGGAGCGGGAGCTCGCGGAGTACGGCACGCGGGTGGTGGCGGTGGCGGGGGATGTGACCGACGCCGCGCACCGGAGCCGGCTGATCGGGGCCGCGCGTGCGCTGGGCGGGCTGGATCTGCTGGTCAGCAATGCGAGCGCGCTGGGCGCCGAGCCGCTCGTACGTCTGGCGGAGCTGACCCCCGAGGGGTTGCGGGCGGCGCTGGAGACCAATGTGGTGGCGGCCCTCGGCCTGGTGCGGGAGGCGCTGCCGCTGCTGCGGGCGGCCGGTGCGGGGGCGGTGATCACGGTGAGTTCGGACGCCGCTGTCGAGGCGTACCCGGACTGGGGCGGGTACGGGGCGTCGAAGGCCGCGCTGGACCAGCTGTCGGCGGTGCTGGCGGCCGAGGAGCCGGGGCTGCGGGTGTGGGCGGTGGATCCGGGCGACATGCGGACGGATCTGTACGCGGCCGCGGTGCCCGGTGACGAGGAGTACCGGGCCGCGCCGTCGGATGTGGTCCCGGCGTTTCTGCGGCTGCTCGCCGAACGGCCGGCGAGCGGCCGGTACACGGCTGCCGCACTGGCCGGTGAGGTGCGATGAGGGCGCGGCAGCCGCTGCGGGTCCCAGATGGGCTGCTGGCGGCGGTGCCCGCCGAGGAGCGCGGGCGCGGCCGGGACGACGTACGGCTGATGGTGTCGCGCGGCACGGCGGTCTCCCACCACGCCTTCCGGGAGCTGCCGGAGCTGCTGCGGGCGGGGGACGTCCTGGTGGTGAACACCTCGCGGACGCTGCCCGCCGCGGTCGACGGGACGTCCG
Source organism: Streptomyces sp. NPDC054757 (assembly GCF_053612185.1). Lineage (NCBI taxonomy): Bacteria > Bacillati > Actinomycetota > Actinomycetes > Kitasatosporales > Streptomycetaceae > Streptomyces > Streptomyces sp. NPDC054757. Next base: position 97,508 of record NZ_JBSHBW010000026.1, on the reverse strand, counting down.
GGGCGGGGGCCCGTGTGGTGGTGCACTTCTCCGCATCCGGGGACGACGGCCGGTGGGCGGTGGAGCTGCGGGAGCCGGTGCCGGGCGGGAGCACCCGGCGGTGTGCGGGCGGTCCTGCGGGATCCGTGGTGCGACTGCCCGGTGGCGTACGGCTGGTGTGGGAGGAGCCGCTGGCCGACGGTGAGGAGCGGCTGTGGTGGGCCCGGCCTTCGGTGGCCGGTGTGCCGGAGCTGATGCGGCGGTACGGCCGTCCGATCCGGTACGCGTACACCCGGCGCGACCAGCCGCTCTCCGTGTACCAGACGGTGTTCGCGCTGGCCGCGCCGGACGGGGCCGGGTCGGCGGAGATGCCGAGCGCCGCACGGCCCTTCACGGCGGGGCTCGTCGCGGAGCTGGTGAGCCGCGGGATCCAGTTCGCCCCGGTGGTGCTGCACACCGGAGTGGCGTCGGCGGAGGCGCACGAGACCCCTTATCCCGAACGGTTCGAGGTGCCGGAGGCCACGGCCAGGCTGGTCAACGCGGCGCGGGCGGGCGGCGGGCGTGTCGTCGCGGTGGGGACGACGGCGGTGCGGGCCCTGGAGACCGCGGCCGGGGCCGACGGGGTGGTCGGGGCGCGGGCGGGGTGGACGGATCTGGTGGTCACACCGGCTCGCGGAGTGCGGGTGGTGGACGGGCTGCTGACCGGGCTGCATGAGCCGGAGGCCTCTCATCTGCTGATGCTGGAGGCGGTCGCGGGGCGTGCGGCCCTGGAGCGCAGCTATGCGGAAGCGGTACGAGCCCTCTACCTCTGGCACGAGTTCGGGGATGTGCACCTCATCCTTCCGGATGAGGAACCTGACGCTCCGAATTGCTGAAGCAACGCATAGTGAATTTGCTGTGCAATCGATGTGACGCCGCGCATAGGACCCACGTCACTTACGAGGTTCGCTAGTGGATGGTTAAGGGGCGCATGGGCCGGGTACGCGCGGGCGCCCAGCCCTCCAGAGCTCCCCCTGCGCCACTAATCAGGATCGTACGTCACACCTTTGCCACAATATTTTGCGGCCGCTAAGAATTGCTCCCGTCGCCGCCCCAGGGGCGCAACCGCCGCCCCCGGCGCTCGCGACTTCCGCTATTCGAAGAGGTACGCCCGCATGACCGAGAACCGCCACGGCCGTCGTCGGCTGACCAAGACCCACAAGTACTCGATCGGTGGTGTGGCCGCCGTCGGCGCCGCAGCCGTCGCCTTCACGCTTGTGCCCGGAAACGCGTCCGCCGAGACGACCCACACGTCGGTCGACGCCGCCCCGGTGGCCTTCGCCTCGCAGACCAAGACCGTGGAGGCAAGCCTCCACACGCAGCAGACCCACGCCGACAAGGCCGCCAAGGCCGCGGCGGCGAAGGCCAAGGCAGCCGCGCTGAAGGCGAAGGCCGAGGCCAAGGCCAAGGCCGAAGCGAAGGCCAAGGCAGCCGCGAAGGCGAAGGCCGAAGCCGCCGCAAAGGCGAAGAAGGCCGCCGCCGCCAAGGCCAAGGCCGCTGCCGCGAAGGCGGCGAAGGAGCGCGCGGCCAAGACGGCCGCCAGCCGCGCCGCCACCCGCACGACCGTCTACGCGAACAACCTCGACGGCTGGATCCGCCACGCCCTGGACATCATGAAGGCCAAGGGCATCCCCGGCTCGTACGACGGTCTGCAGCGCAACATCATGCGTGAGTCCGGCGGCAACCCGCAGGCCATCAACAACTGGGACATCAACGCCCAGAACGGTGTCCCGTCGAAGGGTCTGCTCCAGACCATCCAGCCGACCTTCGACACCTACCACGTCGCCGGAACATCGTTCAACATCTACGACCCGGTCGCCAACATCACCGCTGCCGCGAACTACGCCGCCGCGAACTACGGCTCGATCGACAACGTCAACAGCGCCTACTGATCCGGCACTGAGCACGTACTGATCACCGGTCCGGCACACTGCCGGACAGCGCCGAAGGGCGGCACCCCACTGCGGGTGCCGCCCTTCGGCGCTGTTCCGGTCCGCCGGACTCCTCCGGCGGCTACTTGCGCATGACCTCGGGCTCGTGCCGGCGCAGCAGACGCGCCACCACGACACCGCAGACCACGCCGATGACGAGCAGGACCCCCATGTCCATCACCCAGGTCCCGAGCGTGTGGTCCCAGAGCGGGTCGGTGCTGCCGGGGTCCTTCTTGTTGGGCAGCAGCACGTTCAGCGACGCGGTGGCACCCGCGGCCGCCACCGCCCAGCGGGCGGGCATCAGGAAGGAGAACTGGTTGATGCCCGCGGCGCCGTTCAGGGTGAAGAGGCAGCCGGTGAAGACGACCTGTGTGATGGCGAACATGACGAGGAGCGGCATGGTCTTCTCGGAGGTCTTCACCAGCGAGGAGATGATCAGGCCGATCATCATCGAGGTGAGGCCGAGCGCCATGATCGGCAGGGTCATCTCGACCCGGGTGGAGGACGGGAAGACGACGCCCTCCGTCGGCGCGGTCTTCGTGCCGAAGCCGATACCGCCGATGATGGCGCCCTGCACCAGGGTGATCAGGCCGAGCACGATCACCTTGGACATCAGATAGGCGGAACGCGACAGACCGGTGGCCCGCTCCCGTTCGTAGATCACCCGTTCCTTGATCAGTTCTCGTACGGAGTTGGCCGCCCCGGCGAAACAGGCCCCCACCGCGAGGATCAGCAGGATCACCGCGCCGTCCCCGTTGCTGAGGTGCCCGGAGAGCGGGCCGAAGCCCAGTCCGTAATCCGTGGGGATCAGCGCCCCGACCGTGCCCAGCACCGCGGGCAGCAGCAGGGAGAGCGCCATGAAGCCCTTGTCCGAGACGATCACCGACACATAGCGGCGCATCAGGGTGAACAGCTGGGAGCCCCACGCCTGCGGCTTCGGCGGTCTCATCGACTGCGCGGACGGCATCTGGACCGACTGCACGGCGACCGCGTCGATGTCCGCCGCGTACATCTGGTAGTGCTGCGAACCGCGCCAGCGCCCCGCCCAGTCGTAGTCGCGGTAGTTCTCGAACGCCGAGAAGACATCGGCCCAGCTGCTGTAGCCGAAGAAGTTGAGTGCCTCCTCGGGCGGGCCGAAGTACGCGACTGAGCCGCCGGGCGCCATCACCAGGAGCTTGTCGCAGATGGCGAGCTCGGCCACGGAGTGGGTGACGACGAGGACCGTACGGCCGTCGTCGGCGAGGCCACGCAGCAGCTGCATGACATCGCGGTCCATGCCCGGGTCGAGCCCGGACGTCGGCTCGTCCAGGAAGATCAGCGACGGCTTGGTCAGCAGTTCGAGTGCGACCGAGACGCGCTTGCGCTGGCCACCGGAGAGGGAGGCGACCCTCTTCTCCTTGTGGATGTCCAGCTTCAGCTCGCGCAGCACCTCGTCGATGCGCGACGAGCGCTCCGCCTCGGTGGTGTCGGCGGGGAAGCGCAGCTTGGCCGCGTACTTCATCGCCTTACGGACCGTGAGTTCCTTGTGCAGGATGTCGTCCTGCGGGACCAGTCCGATGCGCTGGCGCAGCTCGGCGAACTGCTTGTACAGATTCCGGTTGTCGTAGAGGACATCGCCGCGGTTGGCGGGCCGGTAGCCGGTGAGCGCCTTGAGCAGGGTGGACTTCCCGGAGCCCGAGGGGCCGATGACCGCGATGAGCGACTTCTCGGGGACCCCGAACGAGACGTCCTTGAGGATGTCCTTGCCGCCGTCGACCGTCACCGTGAGGTGGCGGGCGGAGAAGGAGACCTCGCCGGTGTCGACGAACTCCTCAAGACGGTCGCCCACCAGCCGGAAGGTCGAGTGACCGACACCGACGATGTCGTTCGGGCCGATCAGGGCCGTGCCGGACTTCGCCATCGGCTGGCCGTTGATGTACGTGCCGTTGTGCGATCCGAGGTCCCGGATCTCGAAGCGGCCGTCCGGTGTCGCGACGAACTCGGCGTGGTTGCGGGAGACCTGGAGGTCGGAGACGACCAGTTCGTTCTCCAGCGCACGGCCGATGCGCATCACCCGGCCGAAGGCCAGCTGGTGGAAGGTGGTCGGGCTGCGGTCGCCGTAGGCCGGCGGGGCCCCCGCGCCCCCGTCCGCCGGTCCGCCCTGCGGGGGCACCTGGCCGTGCGGGGACACCTGGCCCTGCTGCGGCATCTGCCCCTGCGGCTGCTGCCAGCCCTGCGGGGCGGCGTCCGGCGGGGCGGCGTCCGGCGGGGCGCCATTCTGCGGAGGCCGGGCCGGGGCCCACTCCGCCGGGGCGCCCTGCTGCTGGGGAGGGGCGTACGCCGGTCCCTGCCCCTGGGCGGCCTGCGGGGCGTGCATCGGCGCGGCCGCCTGGGCCTGCGCGGGCGCCTGGGCCTGCGCGGGCGCCTGGCTCTGGGCGGCGGCAGCCGGGGCGGATACGGTCAGCAGCGGGCCGTCGGCCGCGTTGCCGAGGTGCACCGCGGAACCGGGACCTATCTCCAGTTGCTGGATCCGCTGCCCCTGCGCATAGGTGCCGTTGGTGGACCCGTGGTCCTCGATCACCCAGCCGCGGCCTCCCCAGCTGATGGTGGCGTGTCGCCACGAGACCCTGGCGTCGTCGACCGGCAGGTCCCCCTGCGGATCACGGCCGAGGGTGTACGACCTGGACGGGTCGAGCGTCCAGATCCTGCCATTCAGTTCAAGTACGAGTTCCGGCACTCCAGCCCCACTTGTTGTCCCCCGAAATACCCCCGTTGCAGGGAGTCTAGGGATGGCGAACATCCTGGGGAACTATTTCAGGCCCGGTGACGTATCGGGAAGCCGGGCCGTGTGACGACCGCGTACCAATGGGGTGGAGGGGCACCGGCCCCGGCGACGTCAGGGACAAATGGGGCCGAAGCCGCCGGTGCGCCGGGCGGCCCAGGTCCCGGCGTCCGGTCCTCGGGACAGCCCGGGTGCGGCACGCCCGGGACCTATACGGTGGGACCACCATGAGCGCATCTCAGCCAGCAGTCCACGAGGACTCCCCGACCCTTCTCGTCAAGATCTTCGGGAAGGACCGCCCCGGGCTCACCGCCGGGCTCTTCGACACCCTCGCCGCTTACGCAGTCGACGTCGTCGACATCGAGCAGGTGGTCACCCGTGGCCGGATCGTCCTGTGCGTACTCGTCACGGCTCCGGGCCCCGGCGGCAACGCCCAGGGCGAGCTGCGAGCGACCGTGCACAGCTGGGCCGAGTCCATCGGGATGGAGGCCGAGATCATCTCCGGTACCGGTGACAACCGGCCCCGGGGCAGCGGGCGTTCCCATGTGACCGTGCTCGGCAACCCGCTCACCGCCGAGTCGACCGCCGCCATAGCGGCCAGCATCACCGCCACGGGCGGCAACATCGACCGTATCTTCCGGCTGGCCAAGTACCCGGTGACCGCAGTGGAGTTCGCGGTGTCCGGGGTGGAGACCGAGCCGCTGCGCACGGCGCTCGCCATCGAGGCGTCGGTGCTCGGCGTGGATGTGGCCGTGATCTCGGCGGGGCTGCACCGCCGCGCCCAGCGGCTCGTCGTGATGGATGTGGACTCGACCGTCATCCAGGACGAGGTGATCGAACTCTTCGCCGCGCACGCGGGATGTGAGCAGGAGGTCGCGGAGGTGACGGCGCGCGCGATGCGTGGCGAGCTCGACTTCGAGCAGTCGCTGCACGCGCGGGTGGCGCTGCTGGCCGGGCTCGATGCCTCGGTCGTCGACAAGGTGCGGTCCGAGGTACGGCTCACTCCCGGTGCCCGCACCCTGATCCGTACGCTGAAGCGGCTCGGCTACCAAGTGGGCGTCGTCTCCGGCGGGTTCACCCAGGTCACCGATGACCTCAAGGGGCGCTTGGGCCTCGATTTCGCGTCGGCCAACACGCTGGAGATCGTGGACGGCAGGCTCACCGGGCGGGTCACCGGCGAGATCGTGGACCGCGCGGGGAAGGCACGGCTGCTGCGGCGCTTCGCCGCGGAGGCGGGTGTCCCGCTGGCGCAGACCGTCGCCATCGGGGACGGTGCCAACGACCTGGACATGCTCAACGCGGCGGGCCTCGGCGTCGCGTTCAACGCCAAGCCCGTGGTCCGCAAGGCGGCCGACACGGCGGTGAACGTGCCCTTCCTGGACACCGTGCTCTATCTGCTGGGCATCACCCGCGAAGAGGTCGAGGCCGCGGACGGCCTCGTCGACGACGGGGTCTGACGCCCGGGGGCCGCACCGCCCCGGAGTACGGCCGCCCCGCCCCGCGCGTTCGGCGGGGCGGGGCGGCCGTACGTACGCGTACGGGGGCCTGGCCTTATTCGTGCGGGGCCCAGAAGGACGTCAGGGTGCCCACGCCGTGCTCGACGGATTTCCACGGACCGCTGAACTCGATGACGGCGATCCCCGCGGTCGGGTAACCGCTGCGGTTCATCCTGGCCAGCGCGTCCCCCTCCGCTTCGCCCGCCAGTGCGTCGGCGAGCGCGTGCGTACCGGGATTGTGGCCGATGACCAGGACTTCGGCCACGTCGTCGGGGATCTCGTTGAGCAGCGCGAGCAGTTCGCCGAGGGACGCCTCGTACAGCCGCTCCTCGTAGACGGTCCGCGGGCGGTCCGGCAGCTCCTGGACGGCGAGTTTCCAGGTCTCACGCGTTCTGACCGCGGTGGAGCAGAGAGCCAGGCCGAGTTGCGGCTCGTGCGATGCGAGCCAGCTGCCGGCGGCCGCTGCATCCAGACGGCCGCGGTCGGCGAGCGGCCTGTCGTGGTCCGACACCTCGGGCCAGTCGGCCTTCGCGTGCCGGAGAAGGACAATCCTGCGGGACTCAGGGGCTCCGGGGGGTGTTTCCCCGGATGACACAACGGCGCTCATACAATCCAGCTTCGCATGGATCGGACCATCGGGCGCAGGGAGTTGGGGAGGCTCCCCCGGCACGGGTGAACGGGGCCGGGCCACGGTGGCCGGGCAGTGCCGGAGCGGGAGACCACGGCTGCAGCGAGAAGGCCACGGCTACGGCGGGAAGACCACGGTTACAGCGGCAGGCTCTGCTGGATGCGCTCCAGGACGCGTGTGACGGTGGCCTCGCCGGTGCCCGTATGCGCCTGCCCCGGCGCGCTGATGAGCAGCAGCAGAACGGCGAAGGCCAGCGCGGGCAGCGCGACGGCCCACCAGGGCAGCCGGACGTCGATACCGCTCTGCGCGGGTCCGTGGTGGGGGCCGGTGGTGTGCGGACGGGCCGGCATGGCCGCCTCCATGAGGTTCGCGGTGACTGTTGTCCTTGAACCTACGGAGTGCGGGCGCGCTCTCCCATCCGGTGACCCACCTACTTCACCCTGACCCTGGCCCCCTAAGGGATGGTGGGGCCAGCACCACCTTCCGGCCGGAACGCCCGGCCGGAAGGTCGGGCCGGGGCGCCGGGCCGGGCGGTGGGAGGGTCAGGGCGAGGCGAGCGTGGCGATGATCGCGACGATCACCGTGACCGCGAGCATGGCTCCGAGCGTGAGCAGGAGCTTCTTCTGACCGTTCGGGGGATTCGGTTCGAGCACTGGCATGGGGTCAGTCTCGCATCTCAGGATTCGTCCTCGATCGTCCGGTCCCGCCCGGCGAGGATCCCGACGGCGATCTGCGGCACCATCAGGCCGGCCATCAGCGCGATGGGCAGCCCCCAGCCACCGCTGTGCTGGTAGAGGACACCGACGAGAAGCGGGCCCGGGATGGAGATCAGATAGCCCGCGGACTGGGCGAACGCGGAGAGCCTGACCACCCCGGCGCCGCTCCGGGAGCGCATGCCGATCATCGTGAGGGCCAGCGGGAACGAGCAGTTGGAGATGCCGAGCAGCAGCGCCCAGGCCCAGGCGCCGCCGGAAGGGGCCAGATAGAGACCGGCGTAACCGGCGAGCCCGCAGGCGCCGAGGGCGACGACGATGGGGCCCTGGTGCTTCATCCGGCTCGCCAGCCTCGGTATGACGAAGGCCAGCGGCACGCCCATCACCATCGTGACGGCGAGCAGCAGCCCCGCCGTGCCGGCCGACACCCCCGCGTCGCGGAAGATCTGCGGCATCCAGCCCATGGTGACGTAGGCCGCGGTGGCCTGGAGGCCGAAGAAGCAGGCGAGGGCCCAGGCCGTGGGGCTGCTGGTGATCCGCCGTGCGGGCGCATCCGGCCGGGCGGCGGCGGTGATGTCCGGGGCCTCCGCGGCGGTGGCCGGCTCGTTCGCCGCCGTGGTGCTGCGGTCCTTGACGAGCGCGATCCAGGGCAGTACGGCCACGGCGGCCAGCACCGCCCAGACCCCGAGACCCAGCCGCCAGCTGCCGCCCATGCCGTCGGTCAGCGGCACGGTGACGGCGGCCGCGAGGGAGGTGCCGAGGGCGAGGGCCATCGAGTAGAGCCCGGTCATCGAACCGACGCGGTCCGGGAAGTACCGCTTGACGATCACGGGCATCAGCACATTGCTCACGGCGATACCCATCAGAGCCAGCGCACTGGCCGCCAGGAAGCCCGCCGTACCGCCCGCGAAGGGACGGATCACCAGCCCGGCGGTGATGGCCACCATTCCGGCGCAGACGACGGCGCCCGGTCCGAAGCGGCGGGCCAGCCGCGGTGACATGACACCGAAGACGGCGAAGCAGAGCGGCGGTACGGAGGTGAGGACACCGGCGATGCTGCCGCTCATCCCGAGGCCGTCGCGCACCTCTTCGAGGAGGGCGCCGAGACTCGTGATCGCCGGACGGAGATTGACAGCGGCGAGAACGATCCCGGCCATCACCAGTTTCACGGTCCACGCGGCGGACTGCGGGCGCGCGTCACCGGTCGTCCGGTGTGGCTCGCCCGTGGGGCGTGGCTCGGTGGCGGGGGCGAGGATCTTCGTCTCGTCGTCTGACATAAGGACATCATAGAATCATGGGATGATTGGTTGTCCAATCCCGGTTTCCCCTTGCGCGACCCCGGCCCCAACCGACGCGGCCCCAACCGACGCGACCCCGAACGAGGAGCACCATGGCGCTGAACACTCCCCGGCGTTCCGCACTCGCCGACCAGGTGATCACCGAGCTGCGGAACCAGATCACCGCGGGCGAGTGGCCGGTCGGCTCCCGGATCCCGACCGAGCCCGAACTGGTCGAGCAGCTGGGCGTGGCCCGCAACACCGTCCGGGAAGCGGTACGGGCGCTGGCGCACAACGGGCTGCTGGACATCCGCCAGGGTTCGGGCACCTATGTGATCGCCACCAGTGAGCTGGCCGGGGTGATGCACCGCCGGTTCGCATCGGCCGACCCCCGGCACGTGGCGGAGCTGCGCTCGACCTTGGAGTCGTCCGCCGCCCGGCTGGCGGCCGAGCGGCGCACCGAGCGGGATCTGAAGCAGCTGGCCGCCCTGCTCGCGGAGCGCGAGCGGACCTGGGATGCGGGTGACGCGGAGGCGTTCGTCGCCGCCGACGCGACCCTGCACCTGGCGATCGTGAACGCCTCGCACAACGACGTACTGACCGAGCTCTACGCCGACCTGGGCGACCTGCTCAGGCACTGGCTCCGGGGCGACGTGGGGCGCGAGCTGCGGCCCGAGGGGTACATGGACCACAGCCGGCTGGTCGGGGCGATCCGGGACGGGGATGCCGAGCTTGCGGCCACGGAGGCGGCGAGCCATGCGTTCACCGCTTGTCCGGGGGCTTCCGTGTAAGGGGCTGGTGCAGTCAGGCTGGTGCAGTCAGGCTGGGGGCGTCCCGCACGAGGGCGGCTCAGTCCACCCGCCGGTGGGTCACCCAGACCGAGCCGATCTCCTTCCAGCAGCGGCCGGTGAGCCGCACGCTCTGCGCGGGTCCGACGTCGGCCGGCGCGCCGTCCATGTCGATGTCCCACCACCGGGCGCACTCGACATGGAGGGCGATCCGGTCGGTTCCGACATATCCGTTGTGGCAGGTGGCTGTCGTATGCGAGCCCCTGGTGGATATGAGACACCCGGCGCCGAAGGGGGCCGGTTCCGCCTGCACGCTCGTGGGGGCGGCGAGCCCCGCCACTCCGGCCGAGGCCACGAGCAGGACCGCTGTCCCGTAGCGGATCGAACGCATACCCGTGCCTCCTCCCCGGAAGGACCGGGGAGCGTCCCGGCCTGATCAGTCTGCGGTGGTTCGTCCCGTTCCACGAGTTGGGTGGGACAGCCGGGGCGGTCGGCGAAGTGCCGCGAGAAGGGTTCGCGAGAAGCGTTGACATGCACAGGGGTCGCAATATGTTACATGCAATGTTGAGTATGCCGTAACTGGCACCGAACCTCTGGGGGTCCCATGGAGTGCGATCTTCTGCTGTCGGGCGGGCGGGTGCTGACCGTGGACGGAGAGCGGTCCGTGTACGAGCCGGGCTCGGTCGCCATCACCGGGAACCGCATCGCGGCGGTGGGCCCGGCCGCGGAGACCGATGCCGCGTGGCGGGCGGCCCGTACGGTCGACTGCCGGGGCCGAGCCGTCGTCCCCGGCTTCACCGACGGACACAGCCACCTCTTCCAGTCCCTCGCCCGGGGGCTGGGCGAGGGACTCTCCATCTGGCCCTGGCTGTGTGAGTTCATGTGGCCGTACTCGATAGCCGTGACCCCCGACGACGCGAGGGTCGCGGCCGCACTCGGCGCGGTGGAGGCGTTGCGCTCGGGCATCACCACCGTCATCGACAACCACTACGCGCCCACCGACCCGGAGACCGTGCTCGCGGTGGCGGATGCGGTCGAATCGGCGGGGCTGCGCGGTGCGGTGGCCCGCGGCATGATCGGGCACCGGACCCCGGTGGCGCACGCACGGGGGCTGCCTCCCGCACTCTTCCGGTACTCCGTGGCCGAGGAGCTGGAGCTCACCCGGGAGTGCGTACGGCGTCGGCCGCCCGGCTCCAGGGTGGAGATCTGGCCGGCTCCCCTCAACCTCAGCTATGTGGACCAGGACCTGGTCAGGGGCGCGGCGGAGCTGGCCGCCGAGTCGGGGACGCGCTGGCACACACACTGCAGCGAGGGGGCGAAGGATCCGGAGAGCTATCTGGAGGCGTACGGCATCAGGCCGGTCGACTGGCTGGCCGCCGAGGGTCTGCTCGACGAGCGGACCACCCTCGCGCACGCCGTGTGGCTGGACGGATCGGAGGTCCGCCGGATCGGGGAACGGGGGGCCGGTGTCGCCCACAACCCGGTGTCGAACGCCTATCTGGCGTCCGGTGTGATGCGGCTGCGCGCACTGCGGGAGGCGGGCGCCGTGGTCGCGCTCGGCACCGACGGGCCCAGTGCCGGACACCGCCAGGACATGTTCGAGGTGATGAAGCAGACGCTCTTCGGCCAGCGCCAGCACACCCTCGACCCGGCCGCGGCACGCTGCGAGGAGGCTCTGGAGCTGGCCACCCGGGAGGGCGCCCGTTACGCGGGCACGGGGGCCGGTGTCCTGACCGCGGGCGCGCCGGCGGACCTGGCGGTGGTCGCGCTGGGGCGCCCGCACCAAGTGCCTCTGCACCGTACGGTTTCGACCCTCGTGTACGCGTCGCGCGGCTCCGATGTGGAGCTGACCGTGGTCGACGGACGGATCGTCTTCGAGGACGGCCGCTGTCCGCTGGTGGACGAGGAGGCGCTGCTCGCGGAGGCACAGGAGCGGTCCGAGAAGCTGGTGGAGCGTGCCGGGTTCGGCGGGCTGACCCGCCCCTGGAACCGCTGAGCGCCCCGGCCTCGCGCACCCGGTCCCCTGTTCCGATCCCCCTGTTCCGATGTCCCGCACTGATTTCCCTGTACCGGTTTCCCCGTACCGGTTTCCCCGTACCGATTTCCCTGTCGGCTGCCCGTCCGCGGCCCCCGTACGTGCGCAGTGAACAACCCCCGCCGTGGGGCGGGTGGAGGGAGAACGCACATGTCGCGCAAGGCAGTTCAGGGCCGTGACAGCACGGACCGGCCGGAGGATCCGGTGGCGGCACCGGCCGGAGAGGCGGATCCGGCGGCGGGACCGGTCGCAGAGGCGGATCCGGCGGCGGCCGGTCCCGCAGCGGCAGACCCGGTGGAGGCCGACCCGGTGGAGGCCGTGCCGGCGTTCTGGCGGCTGGCCGTCTACGGACTCCAGCATGTGCTCGCCTTCTACGCCGGGGCGGTCGTCATGCCGCTCCTCGTCGCGCAGGGCATCGGCATGCCCGCAAGGGACATCGGGATGCTGGTCAACGCCTCGCTGCTGACCTGCGGTCTCGCCACCCTGCTGCAGTCGGTGGGGCTGCCCGGGATCGGCATCCGGCTGCCGGTGGTGCAGGGCACGTCGACGACGGCGGTGCCCTCGCTCGTATCGGTGGGCCTCGCCGCGGGCGGTGCGAAGGCCGGGCTGCCGACCGTCTTCGGGGCCGTGATCGCCGCCGGGCTCGCGCTCTTCGTGATCGCGCCGGTCTTCAGCAAGCTGGTCGCGTTCTTCCCGCCCCTGGTCACCGGCACCATCGTGACCATCGTCGGGATCACCCTGCTCGCGGTGGCGGCCCGGCAGGTGGGCGGCGGCGACCCCTCCCAGCGCACCTTCGGCTCACCGGTCCATCTGGGGCTCGCCGGTGTCACGCTCCTGGTGATCCTGCTGCTGCACAAGTTCTCCCGGGGGTTCCTGGCCACGGTGGCGGTGCTGCTCGGCCTGGTCGTCGGCACGGTGGTGGCCGCGCTCGCCGGGGAGACCGACTTCTCCGGGATCGGCGGTTCCGCGTGGCTGGGCATGGCGGCGCCGATGCACTACGGGCCGCCGCGTTTCGAACTGACCGCGGTGCTCTCCGTCGTACTGGTGATGATCATCATCGCGGTGGAGTCCATCGGGCAGTTCTTCGCGGTGGGCCGGATCGTCGGCCGTGAGGTCGACGGCCGGCAGGTGACCCGGGCCCTGCGTGCGGACGGCCTCGCGACGGTGGCGGCCGGGCTCCTCAACTCCTTTCCCAGCACGGTCTATTCGCAGAACATCGGACTGATCAGGCTGACCCGGGTGAAGAGCCGGTGGATCGTCGCGGCGTCCGGCGTGATCATGATGATCCTCGGTGTGGTGCCGAAGGTGGGCGCCGTCGTCTCCTCGATGCCGGCCTCTGTGCTGGGCGGCGCCACGATCGTGCTCTTCTCCACGATCGCCGTGGTCGGGGTGCAGATCCTGGTCCAGGCCGACCTCGCCGACCAGCGCAATACGGTCCTGGTCGCCGCGAGCGTCGGGGTCGGCTTCCTGCCGACCGCGTTCCCGCAGTTCGCTGACCGGATGCCGGACCGGCAACTGCATGCACTTTTCGAGAGCGGCATCATCCTCGGCACGCTGATGGCCGTGCTGCTCAACCTCTTCTTCCATCATTTCAGGCTGCCGGGGCGTCGGAAGAGGGCTGCGCACTCCATTGACCCGCCCGAGGATTACATGCAACATGAAGAACAGCTGGAGAACGGGATTCCCAGCACATCGGACGAGGCGTCGCCGGCCTCATGAGCATCAGTGGAGTCATGGGCACCTGGTCACCGGTGCGCCATGAGCGACGCAGAGGGAGTTGGGGCATGCCGACGGAGAGAGCAGTGAACCCGGTCGCGGCCGGAAGCCTGCTTGCCGACCGGGCCTACGAGGAGCTGAAGGGCGCGGTGCTCGCCAACCGGCTGCGTCCGGGCGACGCGCTCTCGGTGCCCGCGCTCGCCACCCAGCTGGGGATCAGCCGCAGCCCCGTCCGGGAGGCCGTGCAGCGGCTGATCCATGACGGTCTGGCCACCCATGTCGCCCACCGGGGCGCCGTGGTCGCCACGGTCGACGTCGACGACGTGCGCCAGCTGTACGTGGTCCGCGAGGTGATGGAGGGGCTGGCCGCCCGGCTCGCCACCGAGCGGCTCGACGCCACCCGGGTCTCCGAGCTGCGCGACCTCCTGGAGCGGCACGAGCAGGTCGTGGCCGCGGGCGACGACGAACAGGCGCACACCGAGATGGACATGGCCTACCACCGCCTCATCCGCGAAGTCGCGGGCAACGCCCATCTCACCGCGGCCCTGGACACCGTGCAGGGCAAGGCCCACCTCGCGCTGCACGCGCTGTGGCGCAGCCCCCAGGCCCCCCGGCTGGCCGTGGAGGAACACCGCCGGATCTTCGAGGCGATGACCGCGGGCGACCCGGACGCGGCCGAACTCACGGCCCGCGACCACATCAGGCGGCTGCGGATCCGGCTGTCCCAGGCGGTGGCCCCGGGCCCCGACCGTACGGAGGGCGGGCCCGCTCCCGTACACCCGGTGGAACAGGAGCGCCCGGCGCCCACGCGCTGATCTCCGTGCGGCGGACCCGCACCACAGCCCATCGCCACAGCCCCGCCTCACCCCACCACCCCGCACCGCAACCCCTACAGCAGAAGGGAAGTGAGGGCCCGTGAGCACCGTCACCGGCAGCCGGCAGGGGGTCGGCGCGAGCGTTCTGCGGCCCGACGGCCGGCTGAAGGTCCAGGGGGCCTTCGCGTACGCGTCCGATCTGCACGACGACGCGATGGTGTGGGGTGCGACGCTGCGCAGCCCGCACCCCTCGGCGCGGATCGTGCGGCTGGACACCGCGGCCGCCCTCCGGCTGCCGGGTGTGGTCGCGGTCCTCACCCACGAGGACGTACCCGGCCGGCCGCTGTACGGGATGAAGGTCGCCGACCAGCCGGTGCTCGCCGCCGACCGGGTGCGCTACCAGGGCGAGCCGGTGGCCCTGGTGGCGGCCGACCACCCGGAGACGGCCCGCCGCGCCCTGCGGCTGATCGATGTCGGGTACGAGGTGCTCGAACCGCTGACCGACCCCGAGCGGGCGCTCGGCGGCGGGGGCCCGCTGGTCCATGAGCACCGGGCCGACGGGAGGTCCGGCAATGTCGTACGCCATGTCCGCATCCGGCACGGCGACATGGCCGGGGCCCGGCGGCTCGCCGATGTGGTCGTGTCGGGGACGTACGAGGTCGGCATGCAGGACCAGGCGTTCCTGGGCCCCGAGGCGGGCCTCGCGATACCGGCGGAGGACGGCGGTGTCGATGTCTATGTGTCGACCCAATGGCTCCACGACGACCAGCACCAGATGTGCGCGGCGCTCGGGCTGCCGCCGGAGAAGGTGCGGCTGACGCTCTCCGGGGTCGGCGGGGCCTTCGGCGGACGCGAGGACGTCTCGGTGCAGATCCACGCGGCGATGCTGGCCCTGCACACCGGCCGCCCGGTGAAGATGAGCTACAACCGCGAGGAGTCGTTCTACGGCCATGTGCACCGCCACCCGGCCCGGATGCGCTTCGAGCACGGTGCGACGCGCGACGGGAAGCTCGTGTACGTCAGGGCGCGGCTGCTCTTCGACGGCGGGGCCTACACCTCCACCTCGCAGGTGGTCATAGCCAACGGCTCGTACTTCGCGGCGGGCGCCTACGACGTACCGCACGCCGAGATCGACGGCTACTGCGTCTACACCAACAACCCGCCGTGCGGGGCGATGCGCGGCTTCGGGGCGGTGCAGTCCTGTTACGGGGTGGAGTCCAACCTCGACCGGCTGGCCCGTGAACTCGCCATGGACCCGGTGGAGTTGCGTATCCGCAACGCCATGACGACCGGGACGGTGCTGCCCACCGGGCAGGCGGTGGACGGTCCCGCGCCCGCCGCCGAGCTGCTGGAACGGCTGCGCGCCCGGCCGCTGCCGCCCACCGGGGACGACGCGTTCGCGCGGCCGGGCGGGCTGAACAACACCACACACGGCGAGGGCGTGGTCCGCGGGGTCGGCTATGCCATCGGGGTCAAGGCGATCGGCTTCTCCGGCGGGGTGGACGACCGTTCGGTGGCCCGGGTCCGGCTCGCCCTGGTGAACGGGGAACCGGTGGCCGAGATCCACACCGCCGCCGCCGAGTGCGGCCAGGGCATCGTGACCGTACAGGCGCAGATCGCCAGGACCGAGCTGGGCGTCGAGCGGGTGGTGGTGCTGCCCGCCGACACCCGGGTCGGTGATGCGGGTTCGTCGTCGGCCTCCCGGATCAGCTGGATGAGCGGCGGCGCGGTGCAGGGCGCCTGCAAGGCCGTACGGGAGGAGCTGACCGCCCGCGGGGACGGGCCGCTGGAGGCACTGCTCGCGGAGGGGCCGGTCGAGGCGGAGTACGAGTACCACCACCGCCGCACCTTCCCCATCGATCCCGAACGCGGCCAGGGCGACGCCCATATCGCCTTCGCGTTCGCCGCCCACCGGGCCGTGGTGGACGTCGACACCGGGCTCGGTCTGGTCAAGGTGGTCGAGCTGGCCACCGCCCAGGACGTCGGCCGGGCGATGAACCCCCTCGCGGTGGAGGGCCAGATCGAGGGGGGCAGCGCCCAGGGCCTCGGTCTGGCGCTGATGGAGGAGCTGCGCGTCCAGGGCGGCACGGTGCGCAATCCGTCCTTCACCGACTATCTGATCCCGACGATCGCGGACATGCCGAAGGTCCCCATCGATCTGCTCGAACTGCCGCACCCCGACTCGCCGTACGGCCTGAACGGGGTGGGCGAGCCGCCGACCCTGTCGTCGACACCGGCCATCGCCAACGCGCTGCGCGACGCCACCGGCCTCGCCCTGCCCAGGGTGCCGGTGGGGCCCGCCGACCTCGTCCAGGGCGATCCGGGCGGGAGCGGCCCCGACGACGGCGGCCCCGACCACGGCGACCGTGTCCACGACGGTCCCGGCCACAGCGGCCCCGACGACAGCGAAGGGAGGTGATGCGGGCCCGCCCCCGGGTCCCCCGACGGTTCTGCACGCACCGCGTACGTACCACCAGAACCAGCAGGGAAGGAACAGCACCTTGATCATCGACACTCATATGCATCCCACGAACGTCGTGGACCAGGCATGGCGGCACGACGGCGAACCGTTCACCGGTGAGCGGACCCTGGCCATGATGGACGGCCCGTACATGATCAACGGCAAGCCCCGCCGGATCGACTACGGCTGCATCATGCCCCCGCCCGGCAACAGCGTCTGGCAGGACGGGATGCGCAGCGGCCGTGAGGGCATCCGCGACTACATGGCGTACATCACCGAACTGGTGACGACGTACCCCGACCGCTTCATCGGGAACTTCATGTACAACCCGCGCTTCGGGCCGGAGAACGGCGCCAAGGAGCTGGAGTTCCACGTCAAGGAGTACGGCTACAAGATGCTCAAGCTGCATGCGAACATGCATGCCTACCGGCCCGACCGGGCGCTCGACTGGCTCCGGCCGGTGCTGCGGGTCTGCGACGAGCTGGGTGTCCTGGTCCTGATCCACACCGGTGACGGGCCGTACTCGATCCCGACACAGTTCTATCCGATCATCCGCGAGTTCCCGAACGTCAACTTCATCCTCGGGCACTTCGGGGTGCAGACCGGCGGCGTCTACTGCTTCGAGGCGCTCTACATGATCCTCGACTCGCCCAATGTGTACGGCGAGTCGGGGTGGCTGCTCCAGTCGCGGATCGTGGAGTTCGCCCAGCAGATGGAGAAGCACCAGCTGGTCTTCGGCACGGACTCGCCGCCCAACGAACCGGGCATGTGGGCGCGGGAGCTGGAGGTGCTCTGCGGACCGCCGCCCCAGGGCATGAACCTCTCGGAGGAGGACCTGGAGGGGTATCTGGGCAACAACGTGGCGAAGCTGCTGGGTCTGAAGCCCACTCCCCCGCCCCGCGACCAGGAGGAGGCGCGGCTGCGCCTCACGGACAGCTACGCCTCGCTGGACGCGGCCGGTACGCCGCGCGCCTGAGCGCCGCTTCGCCGTCCCGGGGCCGGCCTCTCCCCCATGAGTGGGCCGGCCCTCCCTCCGCACATCCCCTCGGGCGCGGTGTCCCGGCGCCCCGGTACGGAAGCAGGTGCCGCCATGCGGCGCATCGGTCATCTCGTTCCCTCCCCCTCCGTCGGCGTCGAGCGCTGGTCGGGCCAGATCTGCCGGTCCGTCGCCATCGAGGCCGCCCATCCGGTCGCCCGTACCGCCCTGCCCGATGTGCTGTGCGGACCCGCGATCGCGCCCTCGCAGTCCGCGGAGCTGACCCGCTCGGCGGCTCTGCTGGCCGACGCGGCTGTCGACGCCGTGGTCTGGAGCGGCAGTTCGAGCGATCTGCACGGCGCGGCGCACGGCCGGGCGGTGGCGCGCCGGATCGAGGAGGTGGCGGGTGTGCCCGCGTCGACCGTCACACTGGGCCAGCTCGATCTGCTCGCCCACCGGCGGCTGACCTCGCTGGCCCTGGTGTCGCCGGGCTCCGAGCAGGTCGCGGGGCGGCTGGCCGACACCTATCTGGCCGCCGGGTTCCGGGTGGTCTCGGTGACCGCGCTGGGTCTCGCGACGGCGCGGGAGGCGGCGGAGCTGCCGGTGTCGCGGCTGCGGCGGATGCTGGCGGGCGCCGATGCGCCGGACGCCCAGTGTCTGGTGGTGACCGGTACGGAGCTGCCGGTGGCGCCCGTGGCCGCGCTGCTCGAACGGGAGCTGGGGAAACCGGTGTACGACGGGGCGCGGGTGGCGATCAGGACCGGGCTCGACCTGCTGGGGCTGACGGTCGAAGCACCCGAGTGGGGCGGGCTGTTCGGAGCCCGTGAGCATGCGGGGGTCTGCTGTGACCACTGAGGCGGCGCCGCCCCCGGGCTCCCAGGATCTGCGGGACTTCCTCGCCCGGTACACGGCCGGGCACCCCGATGACGTACTCACCGTCGAGGAGCGGATCGAGGGCGAGGACGTGGCCGCGCTCGTCCTGGAACTGGCGGCGCGCGGCCGGGACGAGATGGTGGTCTGCCGGGACGTCGCGGGGCTCGGCACCCCCCTGGTCACCAATGTGTTCGCCTCGCGCCGCCGGATCGCCCGGCTGCTCGGCACCGGGCCCGCCGGGCTGCACCGCGCCTACCAGGCGGCCTCGGCCCGCCGGTGCGAGCCGCGGGTGGTGGCGGACGGACCGGTGCTCGACTCGGTGACCGGGCCCGACCTGAGCACGCTCCCGATGATCCGGCACTTCGCGTCGGACCGTGGCCCGTACATCACGAACGGCATCATCGTGGCGGAGGCACCCGCGTACGCCGATGGCCGCTCGGGCAATCTCAGCTACCACCGCGCGATGGTGCACAGCGGGACCGAGCTGGCCACCAGCCTCCACTCGCGCGGCCATCTGTGGCAGCTGCTGCGACTGGCGCAGGAGCGCGGCGAACGTCTCCCGGTGGCCATGGTCATCGGCTCCCACCCGCTGTTCATGCTGGCCGCTTCGGCCCGGGTGGGCGCCGGCACCGACGAACGGAGCGTGGCGGGCGGCCTGTTCGGGGCGCCGCTGGACGTGGTGCGCACTCCCGCGTACGGGATACGGGTCCCGGCGAGCGCCGAGACGGTCCTGGAGGGGTTCATCGATCCGGCCCGCGAGGCGGACGAGGGTCCCTTCGGTGAGTTCTCCGGATACTCGTCGGACCGCTCGACCCACAACGTACTGACCGTGGAGAGGGTGCTGCGCCGCCGGGACGCGCTGCTCCTGGACGTGGTGGGCGGCAGCACGGCCGAGCATCTCAATCTGGCGCGGGTGCCGCGCGAGTCGGAGATGGCGCAGAAGCTGATGGAGCGCTTCCCCGAGGTGACCGCGCTGCACTATCCGACGTCGGGCACGCACTTCCACGCGTATCTGGCGATACGGTCGGGCCGGCCGGGCCAGGCCCGGCAGATCATGCTGGGGCTGCTCGGCTGGGACCCGTATCTGAAGACGGTGGTCGCGGTCGACGAGGACGTGGACATCACCCGGGACTCCGAGGTGCTCTGGGCGGTGGCCACCCATCTCCAGCCGCACCGGGACGTCTTCCGGGTGGACGGTCTGCCGGGCAGCCCCCTCGACCCGTCGTCCACGGTGGACGGCACGACCTCCCGGATGGCTCTGGACGCGACGCGCGGACCGGGGTTCGACGGGGTACGGATCCGGGTCGCGCCGGAACGCACGGAGGCCGCGCGCCGTCTCCTCGACGGTCGCGCGGCCTCCTGAGCGGTACGGGCCTGAGCGGTACGGGCCTGAGCGGTACGGGCCCGTGGCCTCCCGGACGGTGCGGGCGGTCAGGCGCCCATCATGTGCACGCCGCCGTCGACGTGGATGATCTCGCCGGTCGTCTTCGGGAAGAAGTCCGAGAGCAGCGCGACGATGCCCCGGCCGGCCGGCTCGGGGTCGGACATGTCCCAGGCGAGCGGGGAACGGGTGTTCCAGACGTCCGCGAGCTCCCCGAAGCCCGGGATGGACTTCGCGGCCATCGAGCCGATGGGGCCGGCGGAGATCAGGTTGCAGCGGATGTCCTGCTTGCCCAGGTCACGGGCGAGGTAGCGGGAGGTCGCCTCCAGCGCCGCCTTGGCGGGGCCCATCCAGTCGTACTGCGGCCAGGCGTACTGGGCGTCGAAGGTCAGCCCGACGACAGAACCGCCCTCGCTCATCAGCGGCAGGCAGGCCATGGTCAGCGACTTCAGCGAGAACGCCGAGACATGCATGGCCGTGGAGACCGACTCGAACGGGGTGTTGAGGAAGTTCCCGCCGAGCGCGTCCTGCGGAGCGAAGCCGATGGAGTGCACGACGCCGTCGAGCGAGCCGAGCTCGTCCCGGACCAGGTCCGCGAGCCGGTCGAGGTGCTCGGTGCTGGTGACGTCCAGCTCGATGACCTTGGCGGGCTTCGGCAGCTTCTTGGCGATGCGCTCGGTGAGAGTGGGCCGCGGGAAGGCGGTCAGGATGACCTCGGCGCCCTGCTCCTGAGCCACCTTGGCGGCGTGGAAGGCGATGGAGGACTCCATCAGCACACCCGTGATGAGGATGCGCTTGCCGTCGAGAATTCCGCTCATGTGATCAGTGACCCATGCCCAATCCGCCGTCAACGGGGATGACGGCTCCAGTGATGTACGACGCGTCGTCGGATGCGAGGAACCGCACCGTCGCGGCGATCTCCTCCGGCTGCGCGTACCGGCCGAGCGGCACCTGCGAGACGATGCCCGCGCGCTGCTCGTCGGTGAGCACCTTGGTCATGTCGGTGTCGACGAAACCGGGTGCGACGACGTTGAAAGTGATGTTGCGAGAGCCGAGCTCACGGGCGAGGGAGCGCGCGAAGCCGACCAGTCCTGCCTTGGACGCGGCGTAGTTCGCCTGCCCCGCGGAGCCGAGCAGGCCGACCACCGATGAGATGAGGACGACACGGCCCTTCTTGGCCCGCAGCATCGCGCGGTTGGCCCGCTTCACGACCCGGAAGGTGCCGGTGAGGTTGGTGTCGAGTACGGCGGTGAAGTCGTCCTCGGACATCCGCATCAGCAACTGGTCCCTGGTGACACCGGCGTTGGCCACCAGCACCTCCACGGGACCGTGCTTCTCCTCGATCTCCTTGTAGGCCTGCTCCACCTGCTCGGTGTCGGTGATGTCGCACTTGACGGCCAGGAACCCCTGTTCGGCAAGGGCTGCCGGTTCGCCGGAGCGGTACGTGATCGCGACCTTGTCGCCTGCGTCTGCGAAAGCGCGGGCGATGGCAAGGCCGATGCCCCGGTTTCCTCCGGTGACGAGAACCGAGCGGCTCAACGGATCACCCTTTCGATAGCTGTGTGGTACCCACGCAAACTATCGGTCCCGCCCCACTTCGGAGGAATCGGCCTCCGACAGCGCCGCGCGGCGGACCCTGTCGGGTCCCTACAGAAAGCATCTGGCAGCGGGGCGCGTCCGCGCGACATGATGCGGTCGACCGGTCGTGACGACAGGAGACCTCCGTGCCACATTCGATCGACGCAGCCTTCACCGCGCTGCCGCTGCGCGCCCTGGCCGACGCGGCCCTGGCCCGGGCCCGCGCGCTCGGCGCCGACCACGCCGACTTCCGTTTCGAACGTGTCCGCAGCGCGACCTGGCGGCTG
The DNA here is from genome assembly GCF_053612185.1 of Streptomyces sp. NPDC054757. Classification (NCBI taxonomy): domain Bacteria; kingdom Bacillati; phylum Actinomycetota; class Actinomycetes; order Kitasatosporales; family Streptomycetaceae; genus Streptomyces; species Streptomyces sp. NPDC054757. The sequence continues at coordinate 75,774 of NZ_JBSHBW010000026.1, read as the reverse complement.
CGGGACGCCCGGCCCGCCGGGTCGTCGGACACCACCGACCTCGGGTACGCCGTGCGGGTCGTGCACGGCGGGAGCTGGGGGTTCGCCTCCGGTGTCGACCTGTCGATGGACGCGGCGGCGCGGGTGGCCGGGCAGGCGGTCGCCATGGCGAAGCTCTCCGCCGGGGTGATCAGGGCGGCCGGGTCCGATGAGAAGGTGGAGCTGGCGGACGAGCCGGTGCACGCGGACCGGACCTGGGTCTCCTCGTACGGAACCGACCCCTTCTCCGTACCCGCGGACGAGAAGACCGGGCTGCTGGCCGACTGGTCGGCGCGGCTGCTGCGGGCGGACGGTGTCGCGCACGCGGACGCCTCGCTGATGACCGTCCTGGAGAACAAGTTCTACGCGGACACCGCCGGTACCGTCACCACCCAGCAGCGGGTCAGGCTGCATCCACAGCTGACCGCGGTGGCGGTGGACGCGCGGAGCGGCGAGTTCGACTCGATGCGCACCCTCGCACCGCCGGTGGGGCGCGGCTGGGAGTATCTGACCGGCACGGGCTGGGACTGGGACACCGAGCTGGAGCGGATCCCGGAGCTGCTCGCCGAGAAGATGCGGGCACCGGGTGTCGAGGCGGGGGCGTACGACCTGGTCGTGGACCCCTCCAACCTCTGGCTGACGATCCATGAGTCGATCGGGCACGCCACCGAGCTGGACCGGGCACTGGGGTACGAGGCGGCGTACGCCGGGACCTCCTTCGCCACGTTCGACAAGCTCGGCACGCTGGCGTACGGCTCCCCCGTGATGAACGTGACGGGCGACAGGACCGCCGAACACGGCCTGGCCACCGTCGGGTTCGACGACGAGGGCGTCGAGGCGCAGTCCTGGGACCTGATCAGGGACGGCACGCTGGTCGGGTACCAGCTGGACCGCAGGATCGCGAAGCTGACGGGGCTCGGCCGGTCCAACGGGTGTGCGTACGCGGACTCGCCGGGGCATGTGCCGGTGCAGCGGATGGCCAATGTGTCGCTGAAACCTGATCCCGGCGGGCTCTCGACGGAGGATCTGATCGGGGGCGTCGAGCGCGGGATCTATGTGGTGGGCGACCGGTCGTGGTCGATCGACATGCAGCGCTACAACTTCCAGTTCACCGGTCAGCGGTTCTACCGGATCGAGAACGGCCGGCTGGCCGGGCAGCTGCGGGACGTCGCCTACCAGGCGACGACCACGGACTTCTGGGGCTCGATGGAGAAGGTCGGCGGCCCGCAGACCTATGTGCTGGGCGGCGCCTTCAACTGCGGCAAGGCCCAGCCGGGGCAGGTCGCCGCGGTCTCGCACGGCTGCCCGTCCGCCCTCTTCCGGGGCGTCAACATCTTGAACACCACGCAGGAGGCCGGACGATGACACCGTCGAACCGCAGCAGCAGGCCGCACGAGATCGTCGAGCGGGCCCTCGCCCTCTCCACGGCGGACGGCTGCGTCGTCATCGCCGACGAGCATGCGAGCGCCAATCTCCGCTGGGCGGGGAACGCGCTGACGACCAACGGCGTGACCCGCGGCCGGACCCTGACCATCATCGCCACCGTCGACGGCAGGGAGGGCACCGCGTCCGGTGTCGTCTCCCGGTCGGCGGTGACCGCGGCCGACCTCGAACCGCTGGTCCGGGCCGCCGAGGCGGCGGCCCGGGACGGCGCCCCGGCCGAGGACGCCCGGCCGCTGGTCGGCGGGGTGCCCGAGTCCCCCGGCTTCACGGAGCCACCGGCCGGGACGGACTCGTCGGTCTTCGCCGCCTTCGCACCGGCGCTGGGCGAGTCCTTCGCCCGCGCACGGTCCGGCGGACGGGAGCTGTACGGATTCGCCAGCCATGAGATGACCTCCAGCTACCTCGGTACGTCGACCGGCCTGCGGCTGCGCCACGACCAGCCGAACGGCACCCTGGAGCTGAACGCCAAGTCCCCCGACCGGTCCCGCTCCGCCTGGGCGGGCCGGGCCACACGTGACTTCACCGATGTCGACCCGGCCGCGCTCGACGCCGAGCTGGCGCGGCGGCTGCGCTGGGCCGAGCGCCGGGTCGCGCTGCCCGCCGGGCGGTACGAGACGCTGCTGCCGCCCACCGCCGTGGCCGATCTGCTGATCTACCAGCTCTGGTCGTCGGCGGCGCGGGACGCGGCGGAGGGCCGTACGGTCTTCTCCCGGCCCGGCGGCGGGACCCGTATCGGTGACCGGCTCTCCGCGCTGCCGCTGACCCTGCGCAGCGATCCGGCCGAGCCCGGTCTGGAGTCGGCGCCCTTCGTCCTGGCGCACGCGTCGGGCGACGACACCTCGGTCTTCGACAACGGGCTGCCGCTCTCCCGTACGGACTGGGTGCGCGAGGGCCGGCTGGAGCGCCTGGTCACCACCCGGCACAGCGCGGAGCTGACCGGCCTCCCGGTGGCCCCCGCCATCGGCAATCTGGTCCTGGACGGCGGCGGGGAGCGCTCGCTCGACGAGATGGTGGCTGCGTCGGGGCACGACGGTCCGGCGCTGCTGCTGACCTGCCTCTGGTACATCAGGGAGGTCGATCCGGCCACCCTGCTGCTGACCGGGCTGACCAGGGACGGTGTCTATCTCGTGGAGAACGGCGAGGTCACCGGCGAGGTGAACAACTTCCGCTTCAACGAGTCACCGGTCGGTCTGCTCTCCCGGGCCACCGAGGCGGGGCGTACGGAGCGGACGCTGCCGCGCGAGTGGAGCGACTGGTTCACGCGCGCCGCGATGCCCGCCCTGCGCATCCCGGATTTCAATATGAGCTCCGTCAGCCAGGGCGTATAACCTCTGGGACGTACTTCCGGTCCGGAACGTACGTACCAGCACACCGAAGGAGACGCGAGACCCGTGACGGACATCGTCGACGAGCTGAAGTGGCGGGGGCTCTTCGCCCTCTCCACTGACGAGGACGCATTGCGCAAGACGCTCGCGGACGGTCCCGTCACGTTCTATTGCGGCTTCGACCCGACGGCGGCCAGCCTGCATGTGGGCCACCTCGTGCAGGTCCTCACCGTCCGCAGGCTCCAGCAGGCCGGGCACCGGCCGCTGGCGCTGGTGGGCGGGGCCACCGGTCAGATCGGCGACCCGCGGCCGACCGCCGAGCGCACGCTGAACGACCCGGAGACCGTCGCGAACTGGGTGGGCCGGCTGCGCTCCCAGATCGAGCCGTTCCTCTCCTTCGAGGGGGAGAACGCGGCGGTCATGGTCAACAACCTGGACTGGACCGCGGGCCTGTCCGCGATCGAGTTCCTGCGGGACATCGGCAAGCACTTCCGGGTGAACAAGATGCTCACCAAGGACTCGGTCGCCCGCCGTCTGGAGTCCGAACAGGGCATCAGCTACACGGAGTTCAGCTACCAGCTGCTCCAGGGGATGGACTTCCTGGAGCTCTACCGGCGGTACGGCTGCACGCTCCAGCAGGGCGGCAGCGACCAGTGGGGCAACCTCACGGCGGGCATCGACCTGATCCACCGCCTGGAGCCGGACGCGTCGGTGCACGCGCTGGGCACCCCGCTGATGGTCAAGGCGGACGGCACCAAGTTCGGCAAGTCGGAGAGCGGTGCCGTCTGGCTGGACGCGGAGATGACCACTCCGTACGCCTTCTACCAGTTCTGGCTGAATGTGGACGACCGCGATGTCTCCACGTACAACCGCATCCTCAGCTTCAAGAGCCGGGCCGAGCTGGAAGAGCTGGAGCGGCAGACCGAGGAGCGGCCGCAGGCGCGGGCCGCGCAGCGCTCGCTGGCCGAGGAGCTGACGACGCTGGTGCACGGCGCGGACCAGTGTGCGGCGGTGGTCGCGGCGTCGAAGGCGCTGTTCGGCCAGGGCGAGCTGACGGAGCTCGACGAGGCGACGCTGGGCGCCGCGCTCTCCGAGCTGCCGCACACCAGGGTCGACGCGCTCGTTCCGGTCGTGGAACTGCTCGCCGAAACGGGTCTGGTGCCGAGCAGGTCGGCGGCCCGCCGCGCCGTCAAGGAGGGCGGGGCTTACGTCAACAACGTGAAGGTCGCGGGCGAGGACGCGGTGCCGGCCGCCGCGGATCTGCTGCACGGGCGGTGGCTGGTGCTGCGCCGCGGCAAGAAGAACCTGGCGGCGGTCGAGGTCACCGGCGTCCGGTAGTACGGAAGCGGCATGCGTGAGGGGCGGCCGGTTCGCACCGGCCGCCCCTCACGTACGCCTGGCGTCAGGACGCACGCCCGGCGTCAGGCGGCGTGTCGCCTGCCACGGACCGCGGCCCAGAGCTTGTCACCGACACCGACGACGATCACGGCGCCGATCAGCTGGAGCAGGTGCCTGATCCAGTCGATGCCCCGGGTGTCGTTGACCCCGAGGCCGGTGGCCGCCCAGTTGCCCAGCACGCTGCCCAGGATGCCGCACACCACGGTCAGCCACAGGGGGATCTGCTGCTTGCCCGGGATGATCGCCTTGGCGATCAGACCGAGCACCAGCCCCACGATGATGGCCCACAACCAATTCACGTCGCCTCCTGATAGGGCTGCCGTTTACGCGTGGGCCCCAGTTTCGGCCCAGCCTCCATACGGCGCATGTCGGACAGCTCCATACGTGCCGCGGTGGCCCCGGCACGGGCGGTACGGGCGCGCCCCGCCCTTATCGGGCGTGGAGCGTCGGCGTACCGTGGTGCCGTCCGGTCCGGGGAGAGTCCGGCGCGGGAATCGGGTGGTGGAGCGCGATGGGGAAGCAGAGCAGCGGTGGTGAGGTCTTCCGGATCACGGGCGCCCGCACGGGACTCGCGGAGGATGTACGCGGCCGGCAGCGCCGGTACATCATCTCGATGACGGTGCGGACCGTCGCGGTCATCCTGACCGCGGCTCTCTGGAACGTGGCACGACCGGTGGCGATCGGGGCCCTGGTGCTGGGTGCCTTCCTCCCGTACGTCGCCGTGGTGATCGCCAACGCGGGCCGCGAGAACACTCCGGGGCTCCCCACCACGTTCGTTCCGGCACCATTCCGCCCGGCGCTGGAACCGTCCTCCGTGGTGACGGGGGCCGAGTCGGCGGACGAGCGCACCGCCACGGAGCGTGAGCAGCGGGTGGCGGATCAGGGCTGAGGCGGGGCCGAATCCCCATGGGGGCCAAAGCTCAAGAAAAGCTCAGATCAATCATGAAGTTCCGGTGCCGCACCCCTATGGGCCCGTGACATACTTTGCAGGCGCTCCGCATCCCCCGTCGGAGCGAAGGACCGACGCCGGGCAGCTCCCCCCGTGGCTGCTCGGCGTCGCCATTTCCCGGCCCCTGGTCCGTCCGTAACGGCGATGCGTTGGCCTAGGGTTGAGGGGTGAACTCCCCTGATACGACCGGTTCCGCCCCCGCTTCCGCCCCGGTGTGCTCGGCCAAGGGCTGCCGGGCCGATGCCGTGTGGGTGCTGGCGTGGAACAACCCGAAGCTGCACACCCCGGAGCGCCGGAAGACCTGGCTGGCGTGTGCGGAACACCGGGAGCATCTGTCCCAGTTCCTGGGGGTACGCGGCTTTCTCAAGGACGTGGTGGCCCTCGCCGACTGGGAGCGGGGCGCCAGGACCGGCGGCGGGACGAGGGAGGCCGGCGGCGGAACACCGTAGAGGCCGGCCCGGACAGCCGGTGGCCGGCCCGGAACACGGGAGGCCGGCCGGCGGTCCGGTCAGCCGCCGATCGCCGACATGGGCCGGTCGGGCTGGAGGAAGGACGGATCGTCCAGACCGGATCCGGCCTTCTTCCCCCACATCGCCAGCTTCCAGCGCCGGGCGATCTCCTCGTCCGGTTCACCGGAGCGCAGCGCGGCCCGCAGGTCCGACTCCTCACGGGCGAAGAGGCAGGTACGCACCTGTCCGTCAGCGGTGAGCCGGGTGCGGTCGCAGGCGCCGCAGAACGGGCGGGTGACGGAGGCGATGACCCCGACCCGGTGCGGTCCGCCGTCGACCACCCAGCGCTCGGCGGGCGCCGAACCGCGCTCGTCGCTGCCCTCCTCGGTGAGGGTGAAGCGGGTGCGCAGCGACTCGATGATGTCACCCGCAGTGATCATCCCGTCCCGCTTCCAGCCGTGCTGGGCGTCGAGTGGCATCTGCTCGATGAAGCGCAGCTCGTAGTCGTTCTCCACGGCCCAGGCGAGCAGGTCGGGGGCCTCGTCGTCGTTGAGCCCCGGCATCAGTACGGTGTTGACCTTCACCGGGGTGAGCCCGGCGGCGCGGGCCGCGGCCATCCCGTCCAGGACGTCGCCGTGGCGGTCCCTGCGGGTGAGGGTCTTGAAGACGTCGGGGCGCAGGGTGTCCAACGAGACGTTGACCCGGTCGAGGCCGGCGGCGGCCAGGGCCTGTGCGGTGCGCTTGAGGCCGATGCCGTTGGTCGTGAGGGACATCCGGGGGCGTGGCTCAAGGGCGGCGACGCGCTCGACGATGCCGACGAGGCCGGGGCGCAGCAGCGGCTCACCGCCGGTGAAGCGGACCTCGGTGATACCGAGCGAGGTCACGGCGATGTCGATCAGCCGGACGATCTCATCGTCCGTGAGCAGATCGGGCTTGGCCAGCCACTGCAGGCCCTCTTCCGGCATGCAGTACGTGCAGCGCAGATTGCAGCGGTCGGTGAGTGACACCCGCAGGTCAGTGGCCACTCGGCCAAAGGTGTCGACAAGCACGGTGGGCCCCCTCCCCAGAAACGGAAACGCGTACGCAACCGAGCGTACGCGACACCTGTGACACCCACAGGGGCCGATTACCACGAGGTGGGAAGGGGCCCGGTCGTAGATCCCTACGATCCCTGCGACCGGGCCCCCGGCGCGCGTACCCCCGCTGCGCGGACGCCTCCCTGCGCGGACGCCTCCCGATGGAGCTCAGTGGGCCCCGAATCCGGTGAGGGACCTGACTTCCAGCTCGGCGTACTTGTCCTGGTCGGGCTCGTCGGACGAGAGCAGCGAGCCCAGCCAGCCGAGCAGGAATCCCAGCGGGATGGAGATCAGGCCGGGGTTCTCCAGCGGGAACCAGGCGAAGTCGGCGCCCTTGAACATCGAGGTGGGCTTCCCGGAGACGACCGGTGAGAAGAGGACCAGCACCACGGAGGAGACGAGACCCCCGTAGATGGACCAGAGGGCGCCGCGGGTGGTGAACCTCTTCCAGAAGAGGCTGTAGAGCAGGGTCGGCAGATTGGCGGAAGCGGCGACCGCGAAGGCGAGGGCGACCAGACCCGCGACGTTCAGATCGCGGGCGAAGGCGCCCAGCACGATGGCGACGGCGCCGATCGCGACGGTGGCCCAGCGGGCCGCGCGCATCTCCTCCTTCTCGGTGGCCTTCCCCTTGCGGATGACGTTGGCGTAGGTGTCGTGCGCGAACGACGACGAGGAGGCCAGGGTGAGCCCGGCGACCACCGCGAGGATGGTGGCGAAGGCCACCGCTGAGATCACCGCGAGCAGGACCGGCCCTCCGGTGGAGCCGGCGCCGCCGCCGATCTCCAGGGCCGCGAGCGGGGCCGCCGTGTTCCCCGCCGGGTTGGACGCGATGATGTCGGCGGGTTTGAGCAGGGCGGCGGCGCCGAAACCGAGCACGATCGTCATCAGGTAGAAGGCGCCGATGATGCCGATCGCCCAGTTCACCGACTTGCGGGCGGCCTTGGCCGTCGGCACGGTGTAGAAGCGGATCAGGATGTGCGGCAGGCCGGCGGTGCCGAGCACCAGGGCGATGCCGAGCGAGATGAAGTCCAGCTTGGAGGTCCCCGACGCGCCGTACTTGAGGCCGGGTTCCAGGAACGCTTTCCCCTTGCCGCTGTGGGACGCGGCCGAGCCCAGCAGGTCGGAGACGTTGAAGTGGAATTTCAGCAGGATCAGGAACGTGATGAGGACGGTCCCGGCGATCAGCAGGACGGCCTTGACCATCTGGACCCAGGTGGTGCCCTTCATCCCGCCGATCGTGACGTACACGATCATCAGGACACCGACCAGCGCGACGATGGCGATCTTCCCCGCGTCGCTGGTGATGCCGAGCAGCAGCGAGACCAGGACTCCCGCGCCCGCCATCTGCGCCAGCAGATAGAAGATCGAGACGACGATGGTGGAGGCTCCGGCCGCGGTACGGACGGGGCGCTGGCGCATCCGGTAGGCGAGGACGTCGCCCATCGTGTAGCGGCCCGAGTTGCGCAGCGGTTCGGCGACAAGCAGCAGCGCGACCAGCCAGGCGACCAGGAAGCCGATCGAGTAGAGGAAGCCGTCGTAGCCGAAGAGGGCGATGGCGCCCGCGATGCCGAGGAACGAGGCGGCCGACATGTAGTCGCCGGAGACCGCGAGCCCGTTCTGCAGCGCGGAGAACTGCCGGCCGCCCGCGTAGAAGTCGGCGGCGCTCCTGGTGCGGCGTCCCGCCCAGACGGTGATGACGAGCGTGGCGGCGACGAAGACCGCGAACAGGGTGATGATCAGGGGCCGGTGCTGGGTGGTCGCCGATGCGGCGAGCTGGACGGCGGGGCTCATGAGCCGCCCTCCATACGGGACTTGATCGCGGCTCCCCGGGGGTCGAGCCGGTTCGCGGCGTGCCGCGAGTAGAGCCACGCGATGAGGAACGTGGTGAGGAACTGGCCGAGGCCGAGGACCAGGGCCACATTGATGTTGCCGACGAGCCTGGTGCCCATGAAGCCGCCCGCGTAGCTCGAAAGCAGCACGTACAGCAGGTACCAGGCGACGAAGGCGACGGTCAGCGGGAAGGCGAAGGAGCGGTGGGCGCGGCGCAGTTCGCCGAACTCCGCGCTCTGCTGCACCTCGGTGAACGTCCCGGCCGGGGCCCGGCCGGGACCGGCGCGCGTTCCGCCCGGGGTCTGCGGTGCATCGGTGGCCACGGATTCTCCTCGCGACGTACGGACGGTGAGTGGACTGCCGGAGGTCCGCTGTTCCGGGCCTCCGGACAGGGGCACGGCGCGCGGGGCCGAGTGGTTCAACGCCCGGCCCTTTCCGTCAGGACGCCGGGCCCTTTCCGTCGGAATGCCCGGCCCTCCCTGTCGGACCGCTTGACGGGCGCGGCGGGACGGGGTGCGCTTCACTGGTCGGACGGACGCCCAACTGCGTTCCGCAGCAGGGCGGTTGCTACGGATGATGTGGAGGATCCATGGTTCATCTGAGATCCGGGCGGGCGCGTGCACTCGCGCTGCCCGCAGGACTGGCCCTCGTCGCCTCGCTCTGCCTCCTGCCGGGCACGGCCACCGCGGAGCAGGGCGGCGCCGCCCCCGCGCACGCCCCGGCCCCCGGGACGGGCCCGGCTCTGTCGTACGTCGTGAACACCGGGACCGGTCACCGTGCCACGGCCTCGGCGGAGCGGGCCGTCACCCGGGCGGGCGGCTCGGTGGTCATGGCGTACGAGGAGGTGGGCGTGGTGGTGGCGCACGCGTCCGGGCCGGACTTCGCGAAGACCCTGCGCAGGGTCAGGGGGATCGATTCGGTGGGTGCGACCCGTACCGCGCCGCTGCCTGCCGGTGCCGCCAAGAAGGATGCCGCCGCCAAGAAGACCGAGGCGCCGCTGGAGCTCACGGCCCGGCAGCGGGCGGCGGCAGCGGCGAAGGCCGCCCCGGGCGAGGACCCGATGGAGCCGCTCCAGTGGGACATGCGGGCCATCAAGGCGGACCAGGCCCATGAGCGGACGCTCGGCAGCCGTGCTGTCACGGTCGCGGTGATCGACACGGGTGTCGACGACACCCACCCGGACATCGCCCCCAACTTCGACCGCGGGGCGTCGGCGGACTGCGGCACGGGCAAGCCCGACACCACGGACGGCGCCTGGCGGCCCACCGCGGACGAGAGCCCGCACGGCACCCATGTGGCGGGCGAGATCGCGGGCGCGCGGAACGGCATCGGCATCACCGGGGTGGCGCCCGGCGTGCGGGTGTCGGGCATCAAGGTCGGCACGGCCGCCGGCTTCTTCTACACGGAGGCCGTCGTCTGCGCCTTCGTGTGGGCCGCCGACCATGGCGCCGATGTGACCAACAGCAGCTACTTCACCGACCCGTGGTACTTCAACTGCACGTCCGACCCGGACCAGAAGGCCCTGGTCGAGGCCGTCACCCGGGCGACGCGGTACGCGGAGCGCAAAGGCACGGTCAATGTCGCGGCGGCGGCCAACGAGGGGTTCGACCTCGCGTCGCACCGCGTCACCGACCCGCTGAGCCCGGACGACGGCACGGCGGTCTCCCGCACGGTGGACCCGACGGCCTGCCCGGACATCCCCGCGCAGCTGCCGGGCGTCGTCACCGTGGCCGCGACGGGCACCAAGGACCTCAAGTCCTCGTACTCCAACTACGGCCTCGGGGTCGTCGACATCGCCGCGCCCGGCGGCGACTCGGCCACGTACCAGCCGCCCGCGCCGCCTGCCACCAGCAGCGCGGTACTCGGCCCGGTGCCGGGCGGCGGCTATGCCTACATGGCCGGTACGTCGATGGCGTCTCCGCATGTCGCCGGAGTGGCGGCCCTGATCAAGTCCCGTCATCCGCACGCCTCGCCCGCCCAGGTCAAGGCGCTGCTGTACGCCGGGGCCGACCGGCTCACCTGCCCGAGGCCGTACCCGGTCGACGCCGACGGTGACGGGAAGCCCGACGCGGTCTGCGAGGGCGGCGGCAGCCACACCAGCTTCTACGGGGCGGGCCTGGCGGACGCGCTGCACGCGGTCACCCGGTAGCCCTGCGGAGGACGGGCCGGGCGGGGCGGTGGGGCGGCCGGCGCGGCGGTGGGGCGAACGGCGCCCGGCGGGGCGAGGGCGGACGGCGCCCGGGGCGAGGGCGGACGGCGCCCCGCCCGCCGGACCGCCGGACCGCCCCGCCCGGCTCGCCGCCGGACCGCCGGGCCGGTGCCTACTTCACCAGGACCTTGAGCGCGGTGCGCTCGTCCATCGCCCGGTAGCCCTCCGGCACCTCGTCCAGGGCGACGGTGCGGTCGAAGACCGGTGACGGGTCGATGGTCCCGTCCAGTACGTCGGCGAGCAGTTCGGGGATGTAGCTGCGGACCGGGGCGACTCCGCCGCGCAGGGCGATGTTGCGGTTGAACATGTCGCTCAGGTCAAGACCGGTGCCGCTGCCGTGCGGGACACCGACATAACCGATGGCCCCGCCGTCCCGGGTGACGGCGACGGCCGTGGCCATCGACTGCTCGGTGCCGACGGCCTCGATCACCGCGTGCGCACCCTGGCCCCCGGTCAGCTCGCGCACCGCGGCGACGGCTTCGTCGCCGCGGACCGCGACGATGTCGGTGGCGCCGAAGGTCCGGGCGATGTCGGTGCGGACCTGGTGGCGGCCGAGCGCGATGATGCGCTCGGCGCCGAGCCGCCGCGCGGCCAGTACGCCGCAGAGCCCCACTGCGCCGTCACCGACGACGGCCACGGTGCTGCCCGGCCGCACGCCCGCGCCGAGCGCGGCGTGGTGGCCGGTGCCCATGACGTCGGAGAGCGCGAGCAGCGCGGTGAGCAGCCGGTCGTCGGATATGGCGGCGGCCGGAAGGCCGACGAGGGTGGCGTCCGCGAAGGGCACCCTGACCGCTTCGCCCTGACCGCCGTCGGAACCGACCGATCCCCAGAAACCGCCCTGCGGGCAGGAGGTGGTCAGCCCGCCGGTGCAGTGCTCGCAGGTGCCGTCGGACCAGACGAAGGGCGCGACGACGAGGTCACCGGCGGCGAAACCCCGTACATCGGAGCCGGTCTCCTCGACGACACCGAGAAACTCATGACCGATCCGCTGCCCGGGGACACGTGCGGCCACACCGCGGTAGGCCCAGAGGTCACTGCCGCAGATGCAGGCGCGCAGAACGCGGACGACGACGTCGGTGGGGTGCTGGACCGCGGGATCCGGCACCTCCTCCACCCGGACGTCGTGAGGGGCGTGGATGACGGTGGCGCGCATGGGGCAGGTCCTCGCTGATCAGACAGATGTACGAGTGCCACGGTACGCGGGAGCCGGTGCGTCCCGGGACCGGAGCACCCCCGCGGCCAGCAGGGACTGGGCCGCCACATAGGTGGCCATGACCCAGAAACCGGGTACGGGCGGCTGTGGCAGGTCCGCGATCCCAGTGGCGATCAGTGTGTCCGAGACCAGGAAGAGCGCCCCGCCGAGCCCGGCGGCCGGGCCGGAGCCGCTCGCCCGGTACGCCATGGCGGTGAGCAGCAGCGAGTAGCCCGCCACCGGGATCCGCAGCCCGGCCGGGAGCGCGGGCAGCAGCACGGCGGCCGTGGCGGCCAGGACGACGGCGTACCCCGCCCCGAGGTACGGGTTCGTACGACCGCGCCCGAAGAGCACCAGATAGCAGACGTGTCCGGCCGCGAACAGAGCCATCCCCGCGAGGAAGGCGGGCTCCGCGCCGGACAGCAGCAGGACATCGCCGCCCCAGCCGCACAGCAGCGCGGCGACCAGCAGCCGGGGCGCGCCCCGTACGTACGCATGGGCCGCGAGCAGCGGCATCAGCAGCGGTTTGGCGGTGGTGTGGACGAGCAGGCCGGTGTGCCCGGTGGCGAGGAGCGCGCAGAGGTCGGCCAGGGCGGCGAACCCGTAGGCGAGGCCCAGCAGCCGCGCGGCCCGTTCCCGCCCGGGTGTCACGCGATGCGCTCGGACGTGGTCTCCAGGGCGGGAACGACCGCGGTGGCGGCCGGGGCGGCGCCCCCTGAGCCGGCGGGCCCCGGCGCGGCTCCAGCGGGGCCCGGTTCCGGAACCGCTCCGGCGGTGGCCGCATCCGGTACGGATCCGGCGGCCGGCGCCGGCTGCCAGCCCGGTCCGCCGAAGACCCGCCCGGCCCGCTCGCGCCAGCTCGCCGCGGCCCGGATGTCCCGGGCGATGGCCGCGTACTCATGGGTCGCGACCCGCAGCGGGTTGTAGGTGTCGATGTTCTTGGTCAGCCCGAAGACGGGCCGCACGGTCTCCGGTGTGAAGGATCCGAACAGCCGGTCCCAGACGATGAGGATCCCGCCGAAGTTCCGGTCCAGGTAGCCGCCCTGCGAGGCGTGGTGCACCCGGTGGTGGGAGGGCGTGTTGAGCACGTACTCGAAGGGGCGCGGCAGCTTGCCGACCCGCTCCGTGTGGACCCAGAACTGGTAGACGAGGTTGGCGGAAGAGCAGAAGGCGAGCGCGGCCGGGTGCACGCCGATGGCGATCAGCGGGAGGTAGAAGGGCCAGACGGTCAGCGACGTCCAGGGCTGGCGCAGCGCGGTCGTCAGATTGAACTTGCGGCTGGAGTGGTGCACGACGTGGCAGGCCCAGAGGATGCGGACGACGTGGTGGCCGCGGTGCGACCAGTAGTAGAAGAAGTCCTGCCCGAGCAGCATCAGCGGGACGGTCCACCAGAGGACGGGGACACGCAGCGGGGTGAGTTCGTACACCGCGGTGTAGATCGCGACGATCGGGATCTTCCACAGGAAGTCGAAGACCAGGCTGCCGAGACCCATTCCGACGCTGGTGACGGCGTCTCTGGTCTCGTACCCCGCGGAGTCCTCGTCGGGGTGGAACCGGTAGCTCGCCATCTCCACGACGGTGAGCAGGACGAAGGCGGGTATGGACCACAGCACGACATCGGGCAGGTTCGGCATGCCAGCACGGTACGGCCGCGGGATCGGCCCCGGCTAGATGTTGTTACTGACAAGTATGCGAGACATTCTGTCAGCGCCTTTTGGCGGGTTCCGCCAAGAGGCGCCACCGGGCGGGTACTTGGGGTGTCCGCCCCGGCCACTTGCGCGGGCGGGGCGGACTCCAGGGCGGGCCGGGCGGATCCTCGCGCGGGCAGGGGCGCACTCCGGGACGGACACTGGAGCGGGCCGGGCGCTCAGACGCCCGCCGCGCCGAGCAGCGCCCCGGCCGCGTAGGTCACCGCCATGGCCAGCGCTCCCCCGGCCATGTTCCGTACCACGGCGGGGCGTACCGGGGCGGACCCCGACCGGGCGCTCCACCAGCCCGCGAGTGCCAGCGCCGCCAGGACCGACAGCACCGTGATGTACAGCCGCACCGATGCCGGCGGCAGCACGATGGCGAGCAGCGGCAGGAGCGCGCCGGCGGTGAAGGCCGCGAAGCTGGCGCCTGCCGCGTGCCAGGGGCTGGTGAGGTCGTCGGGGTCGATGCCCAGCTCGACCTCGGCGTGGGCGCGCAGGGCGTCTCGCTCGGTGAGCTGTTCGGCGGCCTCCCTGGCCAGATCCGCGGAGAGCCCCTTGCCCTCCAGGAGCCGGGCCAGCTCTTCGAGTTCGGCGTCCGGGGTCTCACGCAGTTCGCGCTTCTCCAGGGCGAGGGCGGCCTTCTCCGAGTCGCGCTGGGTGGACACCGAGACGTACTCCCCCGCCGCCATCGACATCGACCCCGCGAGCAGTCCGGAGAGACCGGCGGTGAGCAGCGCGGTACGCGAGCCGGTGGCACCGGCGACACCGACGACGATGCCCGCGGTCGATACGACGCCGTCGTTGGCACCGAGCACCGCGGCCCGGAGCCAGTTGAGGCGCGCGCCGAGGCCGCCGCGGTGGGGTTCGTCGTGGGAGGAGTCCGTCATCGGGCCAGAATCTCATCCGGGCCACCACGGTCCGCGCGGGCCTCGCCCGTGGCGGCCCGGGTGGGCGGCCGCGGTGGGGGCTCAGGCGGGCGGCCCGCCCCGTACCTCCCGGGCCCTGATGGGCGGCGGCGGGCCAGGGGGCCCGACGCCCCGTCACATCGGTTGCTCCACAACGGAAACCGCGCCGCGCCGTCCCGTACGCGGGGTTCCGGGCCGGCCGGCGGCGAGGCGGGTGTGCCCCCCGGGATTGCCGGGTTGTCGGTGGGGGCCCGTATTCTCTGTGACCATGCTCGACGACCGCCAGACAGCAGCGACAGCGTGGCCGGCCGCGTACCCGCAGGGGTACGCGGTCGTCGACGTGGAGACCACCGGCCTCGCACGCGACGACCGGATAATCTCCGCTGCCGTCTACCGGCTGGACGCCCAGGGCGAGGTCGAGGACCACTGGTACACGCTGGTCAATCCGGAGCGCGACCCGGGGCCCGTCTGGATCCACGGGCTGACCAGCGAGGTCCTGGAGGGCGCCCCGCTCTTCCCGGAGATCGCGGCGGAGTTCGCCGAACGGCTCGACGGCCGCGTCCTGGTGGCGCACAACGCGATCTTCGACTGGCAGATGATCGCCAGGGAGTACGCCCGCGCGCGGCGGACCGCCCCGGTCCGCCAGCGGCTGTGCACCATCGCGCTCTCCAAGGAGCTCGCCCTGCCGCTCCCCAACCACAAGCTGGAATCGCTCGCCGCGCACTTCGGCGTCGTACAGCAGCGCGCCCACCACGCGCTCGACGACGCCCGGGTGCTGGCCGAGGCGTTCCGCCCGAGTCTGCACGCCGCGGCCCGGGGAGGGGTGCGGCTGCCGCTCCTCGAATGCCGGCCGCTCACCGAGTGGTCGGACGCCCCGGCCGCGCCACGCGTGGGCTATCAGGCGTCGTACCGGCAGAGCAGCTGGCGTCCGGCCAGGAAGCGGCCCGCCTGCCCCTACCCGAACCCCGGGCGGTACGAGCCGGGGAAGCCGCTGGTGCAGGGGATGCGGGTGGCGTTCTCCGGTGACACATCGGTCGACCGCGAGCTTCTTGAGGACCGGGCGGCCGAAGCCGGACTGCATGTGGCGACGAGCCTCTCCCGGCTCACCAGCCTGCTCGTCACCAATGACCCGGAATCGGCCACGTCCAAGACGGTCAAGGCCAAGTCCTTCGGCACCCCCGTCATCGACGAGGCCGCCTTCACCCAGCTGCTCCGCGACGTCGCCCCGGCCCCGGCAGACGGGTGATTGGCGGGCGACTCGCCCCCCGTCCGCTCGCCCGCCGCCCTCCGGCGTCCCACCCTGTGGCGCATGGCACGTTGCGAGGTATGCGGAAACGACTACGGCATGTCCTTCGAGGTGCACGCGCAGGGCGCGGTGCACGTCTTCGACTGCTTCTCCTGCGCCATCCACCGGATGGCGCCCATCTGCGAGCACTGCCGTGTCCGGGTGATCGGGCAGGGCGTGGAGGCCGACGGTGAGTGGTACTGCGGAGGCCACTGCGCCCGCGCGGAGGGGAAGGAGGGCATCGTCGACAAGGTCTGAATCTGCCCGGTTCTGTCCCTCCGGCGGGACCCCCCGTCCGGGGGGACCTCCTCGTGCGAGTACCTTCAGAGACGTGTACCGCTTCCTGTTGACACGGCAGTGGGTGATTCTCGCCCTTGTCTCTCTCGTCCTGATGCCGACGATGATCAAGCTGGGCTTCTGGCAGCTGCACCGTCACGAGCACAAGGTCGCGCAGAACACGCTCATCGGCGAGAACCTCAAGTCCCGGCCCGTACCGGTCGGAGACCTCACGTCCCCCGGACATACGGTCCCCTACGACCAGTACTGGCGACAGGTGACGGCGACCGGCCACTACGACACGGCGCACGAGGTCGTCGTACGGCGCAGAACCTCCGCCGACGGCACCGTCGGGTACCACGTCCTGACCCCTTTCGTCCTGGACGACGGCAGGACCGTGCTCATCAACCGCGGCTGGATCCCGGACAACGGCAGCCAGACCACACTGCCCAGAATCCCGGCCGCCCCCCGGGGCAGGCTGACGGTGACCGGCCGGCTGATGGCCGATCAGACGACCGGGGACAGCGGGATCAAGGACGTACGGGGGCTGCCGCCCCGCCAGGTGATGCTGATCAACAGTGAGCAGCAGGCGAAGGCGCTGGGCAGGACCGTCCTCGGCGGCTACATCGAGCAGACCGCACCTCAGCCCAAGGGCGACACGCCCGAGCTGATCCCGGCCCCCGACCATTCGGACATCGGCCCGCACATGGCATACGCGGTGCAGTGGTGGCTCTTCACCGCCGGGGTGCCCATCGGCTTCGTCATCCTGGCCCGCCGCGAGAAGCGCGAACGGGCCGCGGGGGCGTCGGAGAACACACCCGAACCGGTGCCCGCGGCTGCTTAACGCGGGGCTCTCCCGGGAACACGGCCCCTCGTGACCCAACGTATCGAGGACTACGCCCTCATCGGCGATCTGCAGACCGCGGCCCTGGTCGGCAGGGACGGCTCCATCGACTGGCTGTGCCTGCCCCGCTTCGACTCCGCCGCGTGCTTCGCCGCACTGCTCGGCGACGAGGAGAACGGCCACTGGCGTATCGCACCGGCCGGAGCCGGCGCCTGCACCCGGCGCGGCTACCGGGACGGGTCGCTCGTCCTGGAGTCGGTCTGGGAGACGGAGACCGGCACGGTCAAGGTCATCGACTTCATGCCGCAGCGCGACACCGCACCGGACATCATGCGGATCGTCGAGGGCGTCAGCGGCGAGGTCGAAATGGCGGGGACGCTGCGGCTGCGCTTCGACTACGGCTCGGTCGTCCCGTGGATGCGCCGCTCGGACGGCCACCGGATCGCGGTGGCGGGCCCGGACTCGGTGTGGCTGCGCAGCGAGCCGGAGGTGAAGACCTGGGGCCAGCACTTCTCCACCTGCTCGTCCTTCACCGTGGCCGCGGGCGAGAAGGTGGCGTTCGTGCTCACCTGGCATCCGTCACAGGAGCCGCGCCCCGCGCTCGTGGACCCGCACGAGGCGCTGGAACAGGCGCTGGAGGACTGGCACACGTGGTCGACGCCCTGCCGGTACCAGGGCCCGTACCGGGAGGCGGTGGTCCGCTCGCTGATCACCCTGAAGGCGCTCACCTTCCGCCCGACCGGGGGCGTCGTCGCGGCCCCGACCACCTCGCTCCCCGAGGAGATCGGGGGCGTACGCAACTGGGACTACCGGTTCTGCTGGCTGCGCGACTCCACGCTCACCCTGGGCGCGCTGCTGGCCTGCGGCTATCTGGACGAGGCCGGGGCCTGGCGCGACTGGCTGCTGCGCGCGGTCGCGGGCAACCCCGGCGATCTCCAGATCATGTACGGGCTCGCGGGCGAGCGGCGGCTGCCCGAGACGGAGCTGGGGTGGCTGCGCGGCCATGCGGACTCCGCGCCGGTCCGTACCGGGAACGGAGCAGTGAACCAGCTGCAGCTCGATGTGTACGGCGAGGTCATCGACTCCCTCCATCTGGCCCGCACTTCGGGTCTGGCCGACGAGAAACACGCCTGGAGCCTCCAGCTGGCCCTGCTCGACTTCCTGGAGTCGCGCTGGCGGGAGCCGGACGAGGGCCTCTGGGAAGTACGCGGGCCACGCCGCCACTTCGTGCACTCCAAGGTGATGGCCTGGGTCGCCGCCGACCGTGCCGTACGCACCCTGGAGGCCGAGCCGAAGCTGCGCGGCGATGTGGAGCGGTGGCGGCGGATGCGCGACGAGGTGCACCGGGAGGTGTGCGAGAAGGGCTTCGACAAGGAGCGCAACACCTTCACCCAGTCGTACGGCTCCACCGAGCTGGACGCGGCGACGCTGCTCATTCCGCAGGTCGGCTTTCTGCCGCCGGACGACCCCCGGGTCGTCGGGACGGTCGACGCGGTACGCGATGAGCTGTGCCACGAAGGTCTGGTGCGCCGCTACAGCGTGGAGGGCCCCTCGGTGGACGGTCTGCCGGGCGGCGAGGGAACGTTCCTGGTCTGTTCGTTCTGGCTGGTCGATGCCCTGCGGCTGACCGGGCGGGTCAAGGAGGCCGAGGCGCTCTTCGAGAAGCTGCTCTCGCTCCGTAACGACGTCGGGCTGCTGGCCGAGGAGTACGACCCGGTGGCCGGGCGCCAGCTCGGCAACTTCCCGCAGGCGTTCAGCCACATCGGCCTGGTGAACACCGCGCTGGGGCTGGCCCGCGCGCTGGGGGCGCCAGAGGAGGATGCAGGATAGGGCCATGGATCTTGGACTGAAGGACCGCGTCTACATCGTCACCGGAGCCACCAGGGGGCTGGGGTTCGCCTCGGCACGCGAGCTGGCGGCCGACGGGGCGAAGGTGATCATCACCGGGCGCGAGGAGGAGACGGCGCGGGCCGCGGCGGCCGAGCTCGGTCCCGGGGTGGTCGGGGTGGCGGCGGACAACGGTGACCCCGCGGCCGCCGCACGGCTGATCGCCACCGCCCGTGAGCACTTCGGACGCTTCGACGGCATCCTCATCAGCGTCGGCGGCCCGGCCGCGGGCTCGGCGGCCGACAACACCGACGAGCAGTGGCGGACGGCCTTCGAAGCCGTCTTCCTCGGCGCGGTGCGGCTCGCCCGCACGGCCGCCGCCGAGCTGTCCGAAGGGGGCGTCATCGGCCTGGTGCTCTCCGGCTCGGTGCACGAGCCCATCGGGGGTCTGACGATCTCCAACGGGCTCCGCCCCGGCCTGGCCGGTTTCGCCAAGTCGCTCGCCGACGAGGTCGGTCCGCGCGGGATCCGGGTGGTGGGGCTGCTGCCCGGCCGTATCGACACGGACCGGGTGCGGCATCTGGACACGCTCGGCGGTGATCCGGCGGCGGCGCGCGCCAGGTCGGAGGCGGCGGTGCCGCTGCGGCGCTACGGGCGGCCGGAGGAGTTCGGCAGGACCGCCGCGTTCGTCCTGTCGCCCGGCGCCTCGTACCTCACCGGGATCATGCTGCCGGTCGACGGCGGCGCCCGGCGCGGATTCTGACCGCCCGGGGATCCTGATGGCCCGGCGCGGATTGCGGCCGTGCGGGGAATGCGGCCGCACGGCACGGATCTGACCGCCCGGGATCCCTACCGCCTCGCGACTCCGGCCGCACGGCGCGGATTCTGAACCGCCCCGGGCCGCCGGTCAGGGCAGGTCCACCGCCGTGACCAGCACCGCCACCGGCAGGTCCGTACCGGACGCGGCGGCCACCGCGGCCCGCACCGCCCCGGTCACGTCCAGGGCCCGGCGCCCGGCGGCCACCGCGAGCTCCACCCGGACATGGTCGCCGGTGCGGTGTACGGCCGAACCCAGTACTCCGGTCAGCCGGGCGACTCCGGGAACGGCGGCCGCCGCATCGGCCTCGGGGCCCCGTACGGCGGCGGCCCCCCTGTCCGGCCCAATGACCGCCGACGGATTCGGCCGCGCCTCCAGCAGCCCCGTCACCCGTACGTCCACCCCGGTCACTTCGAGCCCCAGCGCCTTGTCGCAGGCGCCGAACAGCGCGTCCCGCAACCGTTCGACGGCAGCCGTGAGCGCCTCCCCGCCGACCACCGCGCCGACCACCGCATCCGCCTCCGCCACGACCCGCAGCGGCCCCGGCGGCAGGGCGCTCGGCGGGGCCGGAACCCCCGCAGGAGCGGCCCCGGCAGCCCCGGCCGGAGCGATCCGCAGCTTCCCGAGCGCCGTCCCCGGTACCCCGTCGGCCGCATGCCGCAGCACCGCGACGGCCGCCTCCTCGGCGATCCAGGCGCCGTCCCGCGCACCGCCGAGCGGCAGCAGCCTGCCGAGGGCGAGCCTGCTGCGGACGGCCTGCGCCAACCCGTCGTGCCCACACGATCCGTCACCCGTCATACCCCCACCCTGCCGCATTCCCGGCGCGGAACCGGGAAAGCACACCTACCGTGGGTACAGAATCCGCTACCGCTCGGAGAGGGACGTACGGCGATGAGTGAGACCCCGCAGCAGAACCAGTCCGACGCCTCCGGCAGGGGCCCGGCAGGCCAGGAGCCCCGCAAGACCGACGTGACCAAGCGCGGCGGTGGCGCCCCCGGCTCCCGCGGCCGTACCACCATCGCGGACGGCGTGGTCGAGAAGATCGCCGGGCTCGCGGCGCGCGACGTGGCCGGCGTGCACGCGATGGGCAGCGGCATCTCCCGTACGTTCGGCGCGGTGCGCGACCGGGTCCCCGGTGGCGGCAAGTCCGTGTCGCGCGGGGTGAAGGCCGAGGTCGGCGAGGTCCAGACGGCCCTCGATCTGGAGATCGTCGTCGAGTACGGCGTGTCGATCGCGGAGGTCGCCCGCGATGTACGGGAGAACGTCATCTCGGCCGTGGAACGGATGACGGGCCTTGAGGTCGTCGAGGTCAATATCGCGGTCAGCGATGTGAAACTGCCGGACGAGGACGACGACGAAGAGCCGGAGTCCCGACTTCAGTGACCCCGAACCTTCGGCTTAGGAGCGCACGATGAGTATGGCTGTGGTCGGCCTGTTGGCCGGTATGGCACTTGGCTTCGCCGGCTACTTCGGCGGCTTCGGAGCCTTTCTTCTGGTGGCCGCGCTCGGTGCGATCGGCTTCGTCGCGGGCAGGTTCGCCGACGGCGACCTCGAAGCCGGCGACTTCTTCCGCAGCCGCGACCACGGCGACCGGCGGCGATGACGGCTCGGGTGGCGCCCGCGGAGCGCGGTTCGACCCGGATCGCCGACCGGGTCGTATCGAAGATCGCGGCGCAGGCGGCGCGTGAGGCGATCGGCAGGGTGCCCGAAGGCGGCTCCGCACCGCATGCCACGGTCACGGTGCAGGACTCCCGTGCGCGGGTCCGGGTCAGTCTCGACCTCGGCTATCCGTCCGACATCGGCGCCCAGTGCGGTGCGGTCAGGCGCCGGGTGGCCCAGCGGGTCGAGTCCCTTGCGGACATGGAGGTGCCGGAGGTGGCGGTGCAGGTCGAACGGCTGCACTCCGAGCAGACCCGCGGCTCCGACGGGGGGAGGACCCGATGAGCGAAGCGGACGACAGCACCCAGCGGCTTCCCGTCATGGAGAAGGACCCGGCCGAGCCGAACAGCCCCGGGTCCGCCACCGCCTACGCACCGGCGCCCGGTTCGGGTGGCCGGGCGAGGCGTTTCTGGTCCTGGCGCCGGACACCGGCCGGGCTGCTGGCGCTCGTACTGCTCGGCGCGGCCGGTCTGCTGCTCTACGACGTGTCGGCGGTACGGGCAGGGCGGCCCGCGATGCACTGGCGCCATGTGGTCGCCGACGATCTGGCGACCCGGCCCCTGGACAGCATCTGGATCAAGGTCTGTGCCGGGGTCGTGATGGCCATCGGCCTCTGGCTGCTCGTCCTGGCCCTCACTCCGGGGCTGCGCTCACTGCTTTCGATGCGGCGGGACAGCCCGCAGGTCAAGGCCGGTCTCGAACGGGACGCGGCGGCGCTGGTGCTGCGGGACCGGGCCATGGAGGTGGCCGGTGTGCAGTCGGTACACATCCGGATGAAGCGTTCCAAGGTCAAGGTGCGGGCCCGCTCGCACTTCCGCGAACTCGACGACGTACGGGCCGACCTGGACCGCACGATGGCGACGGGGATCACCGCGCTCGGGCTCGGGTCCCGGCCCCGGCTCTCCGTGCGCGTCGGCCGTCCTGCCAGGAAGGGGTGACGCCGCGATGCTGAAGACGGTCAACCGGGTCCTGCTCACCCTCGCCGGACTGGTGCTGCTCGCCCTCGGCGGGTCGGTCCTCGCGGCGGGGCTGAATCTCTCCGTCCCCTCCTGGTGGCCCTGGAGCGGACCGCACGACGTCCTGCTCTCCACGGCGCGCCGCACCAAGTGGCGCGGCGACAGCTGGTGGTGGCCGGTGGTCATCGCGGCGCTCGCCGTCATCGTGCTGCTCGCACTCTGGTGGCTGCTGGCCCAGCTGCGCCGCCCGCGTCTCTCCGAGGTGCTGGTGGACAGCGGCGACGGTGACGGCGCGCGGCTCAGGGGCCGGGCGCTGGAGAACGCCCTGGCCTCCGAGGCCGAGTCGCTGCACGGCGTCGACCGTGCGGTGGTGCGGCTGACCGGCCGGCGCACCTCCCCCGCGGCCCGGATCAGCATGTCCCTCACGGCACACTCCGAACCGGTCTCGGCGCTCTCGGGCCTCACCACCGGGGCCTTGGCGCACGCCCGCGAATCGGCGGGGTTCGCCAGGCTTCCCGCCGAGGTCCGGTTGCGTGCGGTGAAACACCGCGCACGCCGGGTGTCGTGAGGCGGCCGGTCAGTCGGACAGGCCCGCCAGGTCACGCAGCCTGCGGGCCTGGGCGGCGCGCTCGGCCGTGCGCTGCTCCTCGTATGTACGGTTTGCCGCCCCGATCAGCAGCGCCTTGGTCTCGATGACCGCGTCGCGGGGGGCGGCGAGCAGGGCGGACGCCAGGTCGGTGACCGTGCCTTCGAGTTCGTCGGCCGGGACGGCCAGATTGGCCAGGCCGGTACGGACGGCCTCATCGGCGTGCACGAACCGTCCGGTGGCGCAGATCTCCAGCGCGCGGGCATAGCCGACGAGCCCCACCAGCGGGTGGGTGCCGGTGAGGTCGGGGACGAGTCCGAGACTGGTCTCGCGCATGGCGAACTGCACGTCGTCGGCGACGACCCGCAGGTCGCAGGCGAGGGCGAGCTGGAACCCGGCGCCGATCGCATGGCCCTGGACGGCGGCGATCGTGATCAGGTCGGGGCGGCGCCACCAGGTGAACGCCTCCTGGTACTCGGCGATGGCCGCGTCGAGTGAGGCGTCGTCACCGCGCGCCAGATCGAGGAAGGACGGCTCGCCGTCGAAACCCTCAGGCGTGAAAGCCTGCCGGTCCAGGCCCGCGGAGAAGGACTTGCCCTCACCGCGGAGCACCACGACGCGGACACTGCCCGGCAGTGACCGTCCCGCTTCTGTCAACGCCCGCCACAGAGCGGGAGACTGGGCGTTGCGCTTCGCGGGGTTGGCCAGCGTCACCGTGGCAACCGTGTCCTCGACGGTGAGCCGTACGCCGTCCTTGTCGAGCACGTAGTCGAGCGAGGTCATGGGGTCTCCGGTTCGGTGCAGACGGTTAAGTGACTGCACAGTAACCACCCTGCCGGCCTCTCGGCCGACCGGGTGGCCACCATGGTGAACCGGTGGGCCCGGGGTCTCGGCCCTGTCAGGCCGACGCGGCTTTCTTGCCCCGCGTCGCTCCGCCGCGTCCTCGCAGCGCCACACCGGACTCGCTGAGCATCCGGTGGACGAATCCGTAGGAACGGCCGGTCTCTTCCGCCAGTGCCCGGATGCTCGCACCGGAGTCGTATTTCTTCTTCAGGTCTGCCGCGAGCTTGTCACGCGCGGCGCCGGTAACCCGGCTGCCCTTCTTCAGAGTCTCGGCCACCCGTGCCTCCTCAAGGAAGTGCGCTCTGGACTCTCATGATCACCCCTCCCGGCCTTCCTGGCCACCCATTCGGCAAGGTCTGTGGCGGAGGGATTTCTGTGTCCCGGCTCACTCCACGGAGCGGATCGCGCCATTCCGACGCCTGCAGAAACCGCACAGGACCGCCACTGAGCGCGAAGTCGCAGGTCAGCGGCGGTCCGGTGGAGAAAGCACGGCAGGGGCCCGAGCTGCGCCCGCCGGTCGGGGCGCCGTCATGGGACACGCCGGGGTACGAGAGCGGCTCACTCAGATGAAGGATCACCTGTGGGCCGAATGATCCATCCGGGGTGGATCGGGCGACGGACCGGGCGGTGGATCACTGGTGGACCCGAGGGGACCGGGGCCGCTGGATCAGGCCAGTGCGACCAGGTCCGCGTAGTCCGGACCCCACAGGTCCTCGACGCCGTCCGGCAGCAGGATGATCCGCTCCGGCTCCAGCGCGTGCACCGCGCCCTCGTCGTGGGTGACGAGGATGACCGCGCCCTTGTAGGTGCGGAGCGCGCCGAGGATCTCCTCGCGGCTGGCCGGGTCGAGGTTGTTGGTGGGCTCGTCGAGGAGCAGCACATTGGCCGATGAGACCACGAGGGTGGCCAGCGCGAGCCTGGTCTTCTCACCGCCGGAGAGGACCCCGGCCGGCTTGTCGACGTCGTCGCCCGAGAAGAGGAACGAGCCGAGCGTCTTGCGGACCTGCACCAGGTCGAGGTCGGGCGCCGCCGAGCGCATGTTCTCCAGGACCGAGCGCTCGGGGTCCAGCGTCTCGTGCTCCTGCGCGTAGTAGCCCATCTTCAGGCCGTGGCCCTCGATGACCTCTCCGGTGTCGGGCTTCTCCGCACCGGCCAGCAGCTTCAGCAGAGTGGTCTTGCCCGCGCCGTTGAGGCCGAGGATGACGACGCGGGAACCCTTGTCCACCGCGAGGTCGACATCGGTGAAGATCTCCAGCGAGCCGTACGACTTGGACAGGCCCTCCGCCGTCAGCGGGGTCTTGCCGCACGGCGCGGGATCGGGGAAGCGCAGCTTGGCGACCTTGTCGGAGACCCGGACGGCTTCGAGACCGGCGAGCAGCCGGTCCGCGCGCTTGGCCATGTTCTGCGCGGCGACGGTCTTGGTGGCCTTGGCGCGCATCTTGTCGGCCTGCGAGTTGAGGGACGCGGCCTTCTTCTCGGCGTTCTGGCGCTCGCGCTTGCGGCGCTTCTCGTCGGCCTCGCGCTGCTGCTGGTAGAGCTTCCACCCCATGTTGTAGATGTCGATCTGGGTGCGGTTGGCGTCCAGATAGAAGACCTTGTTGACCACCGTCTCGACCAGCTCGACATCGTGGGAGATCACGATGAAGCCGCCGCGGTAGCTCTTCAGGTACTCGCGCAGCCAGACGATGGAGTCGGCGTCGAGGTGGTTGGTGGGCTCGTCGAGGAGCAGGGTGTCGGCGTCCGAGAAGAGGATCCTGGCCAGCTCGACCCGGCGGCGCTGACCGCCGGAGAGCGTGTGGAGCGGCTGGCCGAGCACCCGGTCGGGCAGCCCGAGGGCCGCGGCGATGGTGGCCGCCTCGGCCTCGGCTGCGTACCCGCCCTTGGTGAGGAACTCCGTCTCCAGGCGCTCGTACTTCTTCATCGCCTTCTCGCGGGTCGCGCCCTTGCCGTTCGCCATGCGCTCCTCGTTCTCGCGCATCTTGCGCAGTACGGAGTCGAGGTCACGGGCGGAGAGGATGCGGTCGCGGGCGAGGACGTCGAGGTCGCCGGTGCGCGGGTCCTGCGGGAGATAGCCGACCTCTCCCGAGCGGGTGATGGTGCCCCCGGCGGGGATGCCCTCACCGGCGAGGCACTTGGTGAGGGTGGTCTTGCCCGCACCGTTGCGGCCGACGAGGCCGATGCGGTCGCCCTTGGCGATACGGAAGGAGGCGGACTCGATGAGGATGCGGGCGCCGGCGCGCAGCTCGATGCCGGAAGCGGTGATCACGGAAAAACTCCAGGGCGGTATGGACGGCGGAAGGGCAGGCGGAGGGGTGCTTCGACGCCGGCTAATGCACAAGGAGAAATGCCATGCGGCCCAGTCTAACGGTGCCGCGCGGGAGCTCTGTCGGTACCCGTCCCCCGAGAGCGCCCCTCCCCGCACAAGAGGGACGAACCGGGACCCCCGCACCGCCGCCGGACCTCGGCGGCCGCCGTACCGGGACGGTGCCGGGGGCCGGCAGGCCGGACAGACCCTTGCCGTCCCGGCACGCGTCGCCCGGCGGTCAGACGCCCCCGGTGTGCACCTGGAACGCGGCCCGGCGTACCGCCTTGGCCAGTGCGGGGTCCGGGTGGGCGGCCGCGAGCGCCACCAGCACCTGCACGGTGCGGGGGTGCCCCACCGCCCGTACCTCTTCGAGCAGGGCGGGCACGGTGCCCTGGACCGCCGATTCCAGATGGCGGACCAGCAGGGCGCTCTCGCCGTGGTCGGCGACGGCGGCCGCCGTGTCCACCCAGAGCCAGGTCGCCTCTTCCCGGGTGAGCGCGTCATGGGCGTCCTCCGGGTCGGCGCCCTCGTACTCCGCGAGCCAGAGCACCGCGTACGGACGGAGTGAGGTCTCCCCCGCCGCGTCCCGTACCGCGGCCTCCGCGGGGGCACCGACCACCCGCAGCGCCTCGAAGGCGAGACCGCGCAGCAGCGCGTCCTCGCCGCGGGCCACCCCGAGCAGCTCGGTGACGGCGCTGCCCACGGTGCGGGCGGCCAGCCACGCCCGGTACTCGGCGCGCGCCGGTCCCGGCGTCAGCCCCGCGCAGCCGCGCAGCATGGCGTCGGCGCGCTGCTCGATGTTGCCCGCCGGGCTCTGCGCGGCGACGCAGATCTGCTCCAGCTTGACCCAGACCGCCCAGTTGCCCAGCGGCGTCAGTGTCGCCTGGCCCGGCGCGAGGGTCAGGGCGCCGACCGCCGCCAGGCCCCGCAGCGCCCAGTCGAGCAGCGCGGGGAGCGGCGTCGCCGCCGTGGGGGGCTCGGGCTGCGGCTGCGGGCCGTAGGGGACCTCACAGCGCTCCTCGTGCAGCTCGGCGACGCGCTGCCTGAGCAGGTCGAGCAGGGCCGGTACGGTCACGGGCCCCGCGGAGAGCTGGAGCAGCGAGAGGACCTGCGGTACGGCCTCGACGACCTCGGCCACCGCGGTGGCGGGCACGTCGGGGGCTGCCGGGTGGACGATCGACCAGGCGTCGAAGAGGGCGACCCAGCCGCGCAGCACCGCGCTGTCGTCACCGTCCCAGGCGCGCAGCCGCCAGCCGGGGCGGGCGATGTCCCCGTGCAGTTCGACGAGTCCGGCGAGCCGGGCGCGGTCCCAGCCCGCCCGGACGGCTTCCGGTGTCAACGCGAGGGCGCGTACGGCGTGTTCGGCGGCGGGGGCGGCCAGCGCCCCGCCCTGCACCGGCCGGGCGTCGCCCGCCCAGCGGGCGATCCGGACGGCGTCGGCGAGGACCGCCCTGGCCTGGCGGGCCAGCTCCGCCTGGACCGGTGTACCGGCGGGCGGGCGCGGGGCGGGACGGATGGGCCGGTTGCTCACGACGCGGCGGGCCGTGACCAGAGGTCGGGGGCGGACGAGGCGGAGTCTGGAGTCGCGCGGGTTACGGGACGTCACGGGGAGCAGTCTTGCCTCTGACGGGCCGAAAGCCCAAACGGAACCCCTCGCTACAGGTTGACGCAGGGCGTACGGGAGAGGCCCTGCGGACCGGATCCGGCCCTGCGGTGCTACATCAGCGGGGTCAGGAAGCGCCGCATGGCCTCTTCGTAGCCGGCCGGATCCGCGTTCCACATGGCCCCGTGCGGGGCGCCGGCCACGGTCCTCAGCTCCACCAACGACGGCTTGCCCGCAGCGAGTTCGACGGAGCGCTGCCAGGAGGCGACCCGGTCGTCGGGGCCGTGGAAGATCAGCGTGGGCACGGTCAGCGCCCGTGGGTCGGCGGCGGCCCGCAGGCGGTCGCCGTCGACGCCGGTACGCCCCTGGGCCGCCCGTACGGCGAGCGGCAGCAGGACGGCCGGGGTGCGCCGGGCTGCGGCCAGCGCACCGAGGGTCGCCTCCCAGTCCAGGACCGGGGAGTCGAGCACCAGACCGCTGATACGGTCGCGCATCCCCGAGCCCGCCGCCGCGTGCAGGGCCATCGCGGCGCCGGTGGACCAGCCGTGCAGGACGACGCGCTCGGCGCCGTAGCGGACCGCGTAGCGGATGGCCGCGTCCAGGTCGCGCCACTCGGACGCGCCGAGGTGTCCGAGGCCGTCCGGTGACGCGGGTGCGCCGGTGTCCCCCCGGTAGGAGATGTCGAGGACCGGGAACTGCTGCTCGTTCAGGAAGCCCAGGACGTTCATGGGCAGCTCCCTGCCGGTCCCCAGGCCGTGCACCGTGATCACCCAGGTGGGGCGGGGGCCGGGTACGAACCAGGCCGGGGACGAGCCGAGTTCACCTGGGATGTCCACGTCGGCGTGGTCGATGCCGAGTGCGGAGCGCGGGTCCCCGACGTGGACCTGCGGGGTGAGCCGGGCCTTGGTGCCGGGGGCGAGCGTGCCGTAGGTGACCCGGTCGAGACGGCGCACGACCGTGTCGGCGGTCTCCGAGCCACCGTCGATCACCGGCCCGACGACCGCGTGGAGGCCGGGGCCCTCAAGCCCGTACACGCCGGGGCGCAGCGAGGCCAGGCACCGGGTGAGGGTGATCCGGCCGGGGGCGGTGGCGTGGACGGAGAGCCGGGGCTCGGCGGGCAGGGCCCGGCCCTGCGGCGTCCTGAGCGCGGCCTCGCCGGCGAGCCGGCCGGCCGCTGCCGCGGCCACACCGGCGCCGATCAGGGTGGTGACGGCCGTTGCCGTCGCGGTTGCCGGGCGCA
This sequence comes from Streptomyces sp. NPDC054757, assembly GCF_053612185.1. Lineage (NCBI taxonomy): Bacteria > Bacillati > Actinomycetota > Actinomycetes > Kitasatosporales > Streptomycetaceae > Streptomyces > Streptomyces sp. NPDC054757. Next base: position 47,048 of record NZ_JBSHBW010000026.1, on the reverse strand, counting down.
CCCCTTCAGTGTCGGTGGGGGCGGGCCCCGCTGCCACCCGGCCGGAGCAAACGTGGCCGGAGCGGTGGCTGCGGCTCCGGACCGGACCGGGCCCGATCCGGTCCGGTCCGGTCCAGGCGCAGGCCAGTGGGCGGAAGGCGCCGGACGGAAGACGCCGGACGAAAGCGCCGGGCAGAAGGCACTGAGCGAGCGGGCGGCACCGAGCGGGCGGCAGGGCTAACCGGGCTGGCCGTACTCCCGGAGCTTCCCGCCGGCCTCGGCCAGCTGTTCCGGCGAGAGCAGGGACGGTGAGCGGCCGGGCAGCGCGGACGCGGTGAGCCAGAGCCTGCACATCCACTCCAGCTGGGCGGTGCGGTCGTACGCCTGGTCGAGCGAGCCGCCGAAGGTGACCGTGCCGTGGTTCTGGAGGAGGCAGCCGGAGCGGTCGGCGAGTGCGGTGAGCATGTTCGCCGCCAGCTCGTCGCTTCCGTAGAGCGCGTACGGGGCGACCCGCACCGGGCCGCCCAGTGCGGCGGCCATGTAGTGGACGGCGGGCAGCTCGGGGACGAGGGTGGAGACCGCCGTCGCGTGCACCGCGTGGGTGTGGACCACGGCGGTGGCGGTGGTGGCGCGGTAGACGGCGAGATGCAGGGGCAGTTCGCTGGTCGGCTTCAGCTCGCCGAGCACCTGGCGGCCCTCCAGGTCGACGGCGACGGTGTCGCCGGGGCCGAGCCGCTCGTACGGCACCCCGCTGGGGGTGACCAGGATCAGATCGCCGCAGCGCACCGAGACATTGCCCGATGTACCGACGACCAGCCCATCGGACGCGGTCCTGCGGGCGGTGGCGACCACATCGTGCCAGGCATGCGCGAGCGGACCGGTCTCATAGGACGTCACGGCACCCTCCCCCATCACATCTCACATCTGGCCCCATCACATCTGACCCCACATCCGGAACATCCGGAACATCCGGAACATCCGGAACATCCGGAACGCACCGGTCCCGGTGCGCCGCCCCGGGCACAGGCGGCCCGTCCCCGCGATGATGCCAGGCCCGCGGGCACCGCGGTACGCCGCGACGGCAGGCAGGCAGGCGGGCGGGCAAGCGGGCCGCGATGAGCGGAATGGGTGCGTCCGGGCAGGGTCACCACAGCGCCCGGCTCAGTTCATCTTCCGTTCACCCGGGTTGCCTACGTTCATCGCGTCAATGACCTCGAACGATTGCCCAGGTAAATGGAACACTTGACCCTGCTCCTTGGGATCGTGATCATTACCGCTCTCGTGTTCGACTTCACGAACGGTTTCCACGACACGGCCAACGCGATGGCCACGACCATCTCGACCGGCGCTCTCCAACCGAAGACCGCGGTGGCCATGTCCGCCGTGCTCAACCTCGTCGGGGCGTTCCTCTCCGTCGAGGTCGCCAGGACGATCTCCGGCGGGATCATCAACGAACAGGGCATCACCACCGAAGTGATCTTCGCGGCGCTCGTCGGCGCCATCCTCTGGAACCTGCTGACCTGGCTGCTCGGCCTGCCGTCCAGTTCCTCCCACGCACTCTTCGGCGGGCTCATCGGAGCCACGCTGATGTCGGTCGGCTCGTCCGGTGTCAACGGCGACGTGGTCGTCACCAAGGTCCTGCTCCCCGCGGTCGCCGCGCCGGTCGTCGCCGGTCTCGCCGCGCTGCTGGCCACCAGGCTGACGTACCGGATCGGACGCCGTACGGACGAGAAGTCCACCGCCAAGGGCTACCGGGCGGGCCAGATCGCCTCCGCCGGCCTGGTCTCGCTGGCCCACGGCACCAACGACGCGCAGAAGACCATGGGCATCATCACCCTCGCCCTGGTCACCGGCAAGGTCATCGCCCCCGGTTCGAACCCGCCGCTGTGGGTCATCGTCTCCGCGGGCACCGCCATCGCACTCGGCACCTACCTGGGCGGCTGGCGCATCATCAAGACCATGGGCAAGGGGCTCACGGAGCTCAGGCCGCAGCAGGGCTTCGCCGCCCAGACCGGTGCCGCGACCGTGATCCTGGCCTCCTCGCACCTCGGCTTCTCGCTCTCCACCACCCAGGTCTGCTCGGGCTCCGTGATGGGCGCGGGCCTCGGCCGCAAGGGCGGGGTGGTCCGCTGGTCCACCGCGACCCGGATGGCCGTCGCCTGGTGTCTGACGCTGCCCGCCGCCGCGCTCGTAGGCGCGGGCGCCGAGTTCCTGACCGGCCGCGGTCCCTGGGGTATCGGGGCCGTGGCCGTTCTGCTGGTCGCGGGCTCCGGTGTCATCTGGGCGCTCTCCCGCCGTACACCGGTCGACCGGCACAGCGTCACGCCGGACGGGCCCGCGGTCGCCGACGAGCCCGCCGGGGTGGTGACGACAGCCATCGCCGCCGTCGCCCCGCCGCCCGTCGCGGTCCCCGAAGGTCTGCGGACCACCATCCCCGCACCGGGCGGCCCCGCACCGGAGCCGACCCGGCCCGCCACGGTCTGACGGCCCGAACGAGAAGGACACCCCACCATGGACATCGACTGGGCAGCTCTCGGCACCGTCTTCGGCGTCAGCCTCGTGGCGACCGTCGGACTGGTCGGCCTCTTCACGCTCGGCGTGGTGGGGCTGGCGCGTGAGCCCGCGCCGGAGGCGGGCACCGCGACCGCACCCGCCGCCACGGCACCGGCCGGTACGGGCCGGGGCGGCACCCCGGGCGTGCGGGCGGGTTCGTACGCCTGCTTCGCGCTCTGCGCGGCGGCCGTCGCGTACGGAATCTTCCTGATCGTCGCCTGACGGCCCCGCTCCCCCGCGTCACGCCGTAGCCCCGGCGGCCCGTGTGGGGCCCGGCACAACGACTCGTCGCAGGTCAAGGGTGAGTTGACGGGTGTTCGCCGACCGTGGTGGACTGCCGGGGCCAGTACGGCGGCAGGAGAGGAAGTCCGGTGCGAATCCGGCGCGGTCCCGCCACTGTCACCGGGGGTCGCACCCCGGGAGCCAGGAACTCTCACCGCCGGTCACGTCGAACCAGGGCGCGGACACCCTGAGTGAGGACTACGCCATGCGCGGCTGCCTGCTGCCCGATCGCCCCGACACTCCGGTCACCAGCGCGGCAGGGGCCCGCCGAGGCGTACCGGCCTGCTGACCCCATGCGTGCCGAGCGTGTCTTCGTGTACGGCGCCGCCACGGGCCTCCTGGCGGACTTCCTCATCGCCGATCCCCGGCGCGGGCACCCCGTCGCCGCTTTCGGGCGGGCCGCCGCCGCAGTGGAGCGCCGGCTCTGGCGCGACCACCGCGGGTGGGGCGTCCTGCACACCGCGGTCTGCGCCGGGGGCGCGGTGGGCGCCGCCGTGCTGGCCGGGCGGGCCGTGCGCGGCCGGCCCGCGGCGGGGATCGCGCTGACCGCGGCCACCACCTGGGCCGTCGTCGGCGGCACCTCGCTGGGGCGGGAGGCGCGCGCGGTGGGCGATGCGCTGGCCGCCGGTGACACCGAGGCAGCCAGGGAGCGGCTGCCGCATCTGTGCGGACGCGATCCGCAGGCCCTGGACGCCCAGCAGATCGCGCGGGCCGTCGTGGAGTCCGTGGCCGAGAACACCTCGGACGCGGTGGTGGGCGCGCTGGTCTGGGGTGCGCTGGCCGGGGTGCCGGGGCTCGCCGGGTTCCGGGCGGTGAACACCCTGGACGCGATGGTCGGCCACCGGTCGCCCCGTTATCTGCGGTACGGCTGGGCCTCCGCCCGGCTGGACGACCTGGCGGGCTGGCCCGGCGCCCGGCTCACCGCCGTACTCGCGGTCCTCGCGGGCGGGGACCCGGGCGGCGCCCTGCGCGCCTGGCGGTCCGACGCGGGCGGCCACCCGAGCCCCAACGCGGGCCCGGTCGAGGCCTCGTTCGCGGGCGCGCTGGGTGTACGGCTCGGCGGCACCCTCTCGTACGGCGGCCGGGTCGAGCACCGGGCGGTGCTCAACGGCGGTGGCAGGCCCGTGGAGTACGGGGACATCGAGCGTGCGGTCCGGCTGTCGCGCCGGGTGTCCGTGCTGGCGCTCGCGGCGGCTCTCGTGGTGAGGAAGGTGCGCGGATGAGCGGCGGACTGCTGGTGGCCGGTACGACGTCGGACGCCGGGAAGAGCGTGGTCACGGCGGGCATCTGCCGGTGGCTGGTGCGCCGGGGGGTGAAGGTCGCGCCGTTCAAGGCGCAGAACATGTCGCTCAACTCGTTCGTCACCCGCGAGGGCGCGGAGATCGGGCGGGCCCAGGCCATGCAGGCGCAGGCGGCGCGGGTCGAGCCCACGGCCCTGATGAATCCGGTCCTGCTCAAGCCGGGGAGCGACCGGTCGAGCCAGGTCGTGCTGATGGGGAAGCCGGTGGGCGAGATGAGCGCCCGCGGCTACCACGGCGGGCGGCAGGAGGCGCTGCTCTCCACGGTGACGGACTGCCTGGCCGAGCTGCGGGGCACGTACGACGCGGTGATCTGCGAGGGGGCGGGCAGTCCCGCCGAGATCAATCTGCGGCGGACCGACATCGTGAACATGGGCATCGCGCGCGCCGCGCGGTTCCCGGTGGTCGTCGTCGGCGACATCGACCGGGGCGGTGTCTTCGCGTCGTTCTTCGGTACGACCGCGCTGCTGGCCGCCGAGGACCAGTCGCTGGTCGCGGGATATCTCGTCAACAAGTTCCGCGGCGACGTCTCCCTCCTCGAACCGGGGCTCGACATGCTGTACGGGCTGACCGGGCGGCGGACCTACGGGGTGCTGCCGTACGCGCACGGTCTGGGCATCGACGAGGAGGACGGGCTGCGGGTGTCGATGCGCGGCACCGTGCGTGAGTCCGCGGTCTCGGCGCCGTACGGGCAGGATGTTCTGCGGGTCGCCGTGTGCGCCGTGCCGCTGATGTCGAACTTCACCGATGTGGACGCGCTGGCGGCCGAACCGGGCGTCGTGGTGCGGTTCGTGGACCGTGCGGAGGAGCTGGCGGACGCGGATCTGGTGATCGTGCCGGGGACACGTGGCACAGTGCGCGCCCTGGCGTGGCTGCGCGAGCGGGGGCTCGCGGACGCGCTGGCGAGGCGGGCCGCCGAAGGCCGTCCGGTGCTGGGCATCTGCGGCGGTTTCCAGCTGCTGGGCGAGCACATCGACGACACGGTCGAATCGCGCGCCGGGTCCGTGGCCGGGCTGGGGCTGCTGCCCGTGCGGGTGCGGTTCGCCGTGGAGAAGACCCTGGCGCGGCCGGCCGGCGAGGCGCTCGGGGAGCCCGTCGAGGGGTACGAGATCCACCACGGGGTCGCGGACGTCCGGGGCGGTACGCCGTTCCTCGACGGGTGCCGCGCCGGTTCCGTGTGGGGCACGCACTGGCACGGCTCGCTGGAGAGCGACGGTTTCCGCCGGGCGTTCCTGCGCGAGGTCGCCGCCGTGGCGGGCCGGCGTTTCGTACCGGCGCCCGACACCAACTTCGGTGTGCTCCGCGAGGAGCAGCTGGACCGGCTCGGCGACCTCATCGAGGAGCACGCGGACACCGAGGGGCTGCTCGCGCTGATCGAGTCGGGCGCTCCGGCCGGGCTCCCCTTCGTACCGCCGGGGGCGCCATGAGAGCGGCGGAAGCGACGGGAGCGGCGGTTGCCGCCCGCCCGGCGGCGCCCCGCACGACATGGCCCAGCGGCCTCCCGGCCGATACCGAACCTGCCACCCGAGCATCTGAAGGAGTGATCCCGAAGTGACCACGCCCTATCCGTTCACCGCTGTCGTGGGCATGGACGACCTGCGTCTCGGGCTGCTGCTCAACGCGGTCAGCCCGGCAGTCGGCGGCGTGCTCGTGCGCGGCGAGAAGGGGACCGCGAAGAGTACGGCGGTGCGGGCTCTGTCCGCACTGCTGCCCGGGGTCCCGGTGGTACCGGGGTGCCGCTTCTCGTGCGACCCCGGCGCGCCCGACCCGGCGTGTCCGGACGGCCCCCACGAGTCCGCCGACGGCGTGTCGCGCGAGGCGCGCATGGTCGAACTGCCCGTCGGCGCGTCCGAGGACCGGCTGGTCGGCGCCCTGGACATCGAACGCGCGCTGGCCGAGGGCGTGAAGGCCTTCGAGCCGGGGCTGCTCGCCGACGCGCACCGAGGGATCCTCTATGTCGACGAAGTCAACCTGCTGCACGACCACTTGGTGGATCTGCTGCTGGACGCCGCGGCGATGGGCGCCTCGTACGTGGAGCGCGAGGGCGTCTCCGTACGGCATGCGGCGCGGTTCCTGCTCGTCGGGACGATGAACCCCGAAGAGGGTGAGCTGCGGCCGCAGTTGCTGGACCGCTTCGGGCTGACCGTCGAGGTCGCCGCCTCGCGCGATCCGGACCAGCGGGTCGAGGTGGTGCGCAGGAGGCTCGCGTACGACGACGACCCCGCCGGGTTCACGGCCCGCTGGGCGGACGAGGAGGGCGCGCTGCGGGAGCGGATCGTGGCCGCGCGTGCGCTGCTGCCCTCGGTACGGCTGGGCGACCGGGCGCTGCGGCAGATCGCCGCGACCTGTGCCGCCTTCGAGGTGGACGGGATGCGCGCGGACATCGTGATGGCGCGCACCGCGACCGCGCTGGCGGCCTGGGCGGGGCGTACGGACGTCACGGCCGACGATGTGCGGCAGGCGGCGCTGCTCGCGCTGCCGCACCGCCGCAGGCGCAACCCGTTCGACGCGCCGGGGCTCGACGAGGACAAGCTCGACGACACGCTGGCGGAGTCCGCGGGCGACGGCGACGGGCCCGACGGCGACGACGACGGCCCCGGGCCCGAAGGTGGCGGCGGTGGCGGGCTGCCGCCGCAGCGTGACGGGGACGGCGGCCCTGACGACACACCGGCGCGCCCGGAACCGTCGGCTGACGGGTCCGACACGCCGGCGCACGAGGAGCCGTCAGCGGACGGGTCCGGCACGCCGGCGCCGCAGGGGGCGGGCGAGGGCGGCCCCACCGCGCCCGGCGGTGGCGGGGAACAGGCGGCGGCCAGACCGGCAGAACCGTTCCGCACCCGCGTACTGAGTGTGCCGGGGCTCGGCGAGGGGGCCGCGGGGCGCCGCTCACGGGCCAGGACCGAGCACGGCCGCACCACCGGTTCACGCCGGCCGCAGGGCGCGCTCACCAAGCTCCATCTGGCGGCGACGGTCCTGGCCGCCGCGCCGCACCAGCGGGCGCGCGGGCGCTCGGGGCGCGGTCTCGTGGTGCGCAGGGACGATCTGCGGCAGGCCACCCGGGAGGGGCGCGAGGGGAATCTGGTGCTCTTCGTGGTGGACGCGTCGGGTTCGATGGCGGCCAGGCAGCGGATGAGCGCGGTGAAGGGTGCGGTGCTCTCGCTGCTGCTCGACGCATACCAGCGGCGCGACAAGGTGGGCCTGGTGACCTTCCGCGGCAAGGACGCGGAGATCGCGCTGCCGCCGACCTCGTCCGTCGACGCGGCAGCGGCCCGGCTCGACACACTGCCGACCGGCGGGCGCACCCCGGTGGCCGCCGGGCTGCTGAAGGCCCATGAGGTCCTGCGGGTCGAGCGGATGCGGGACCCGTCCCGCCGGCCGCTGCTCGTGGTCGTCACCGACGGCCGGGCCACCGGCGGCCCGGATCCTGTCGCCCTGGCGGCGCGCGCGGCGCGGCTGCACGAGGCGGAGGGCGTCGCATCGGTCGTCGTGGACTGCGAGACGGGGCCGGTCAGGCTGGGGCTCGCCGGGGAGCTGGCGCGGCGGCTCGGCGGTACGGCGGTGACGCTGGACGAGCTGCGGGCCGAGAGCATCGCAGGTCTGGTGAAGGACGTGGTCAAGGACACCGCGCAGGACATACGGAGCAGTTCGCCGAGGAGGGCAGCGTAATGCCGCAGGGACAGCCGACCACCGTGCCGGACGACGGGCTGACCACCCGGCAGCGCCGCAACCGCCCGCTGACCATGGTGCACACGGGTATCGGGAAGGGGAAGTCGACCGCTGCCTTCGGGCTCGCGCTGCGCGCCTGGAACCAGGGCTGGCCCGTCGGGGTGTTCCAGTTCGTGAAGTCCGCCAAGTGGAAGGTCGGCGAGGAGCGGGCCCTGCGGGTGCTCGGGGACAGCGGTGAGGGCGGGACGGTCGCCTGGCACAAGATGGGCGAGGGGTGGTCCTGGGTCCAGCGGTCCATCGAGTCGAGCGAGGAGGCCGCCCGAGAGGGCTGGGAGCAGGTCAAGCGCGACCTGGCGGCGGAGAGCTACCGGCTGGTCGTGCTCGACGAGTTCGCCTACCCGATGCACTGGGGGTGGGTGGACACCGATGAGGTGGTCTCCGTACTGCGGGACCGGCCGGGCACCCAGCATGTGGTGATCACCGGGCGGAACGCGCCGCAGGCGCTGCTCGACGTCGCCGACCTGGTGACCGACATGTCCAAGGTCAAGCATCCGATGGACGCGGGGCAGAAGGGGCAGAGGGGCATCGAGTGGTAGCCAGACTCGTCATCGCCGCGCCCTCGTCGGGCAGCGGCAAGACCACGGTCGCCACCGGGCTGATGGCCGCGTTCGCCGGGCGCGGGCTCGCCGTGTCGCCGCACAAGGTGGGCCCCGACTACATCGACCCGGGCTACCACGCGCTGGCGACCGGCCGCCCCGGGCGCAATCTCGACGCGTACCTCTGCGGTACGGAGCTGATCGCGCCGCTCTTCGCGCACGGTGCGGCCGGGGCGGACCTGGCGGTCGTCGAGGGCGTGATGGGGCTGTACGACGGGGCGGCCGGGCAGGGCGAGCTGGCGTCCACCGCACAGGTCGCGAAGGTGCTGCGGGCCCCGGTGGTGCTGGTGGTCGACGCGTCGTCGCAGTCCCGTTCGGCGGCGGCGTTGGTGCACGGCTTCGCCTCCTGGGACCCGGAGGTGCGGATCGGCGGGGTGATCCTCAACAAGGTGGGCTCGGACCGGCACGAGGCGCTGCTCCGGGAGGCCCTGGACGAGTCGGGGGTGCCGGTGCTCGGGGTGCTGCGGCGCACCGGGCAGGCGCGGACCCCATCCCGTCACCTGGGCCTGGTGCCGGTGGCGGAGCGGCGCCCCGACGCGGTGGGCGCGGTCGCGGCGATGGCGGAGCAGGTGCGTGCGGGGTGCGATCTGGAGGCGGTACTCGCGCTGGCGCGCAGCGCCCCGCCGCTGGACACCGCACCGTGGGACCCGTGGGAGGCACTCGGCGCGGCGGCGGACGTCGGCACGGCGGTACGGGCCTCGGCCACCGGGGAGGGCACGGCGCTACGGGCCACGGCCACCGCGGGCGGCGGGCCGGTGGCAGGCGTCGCGGCTTCCGGAGGCGGGCCGGTGGGACGGGTCGTGGCCTCCCGGGGCGGAACAGCCGGGCGGGACACCGCCTCCGGCACCGGTGCGGGCCGCCGGGCGCGGCCCGTCGTCGCCGTCGCGGGCGGGGCCGCGTTCTCCTTCTCGTACACCGAGCACACCGAGCTGCTCACCGCGGCGGGCGCCGATGTCGTCGGCTTCGACCCGCTCCATGACGAGCGGCTCCCCGAAGGGACCGGCGCGCTGGTCATAGGCGGCGGTTTCCCCGAGGTGTACGGGCCCGAGCTGTCCGCCAACGAGCCGCTGCGCCGGGCCGTGGCCGGGCTTGCGGCGTCCGGCGCACCGGTGGCCGCCGAGTGCGCCGGGCTGCTCTATCTGTCGCGGTCGCTCGACGGGCACCCGATGTGCGGTGTGCTGGACGCCGAGGCCCGGATGTCGGAGCGGCTGACGCTCGGCTACCGGGACGCGGTGGCCGTGTCGGACAGCTCGCTGGCGCGGGCCGGGACCAGGCTGCGCGCCCATGAGTTCCACCGCACCGTCCTGGAGCCGGGCGCGGGCGCCACGCCTGCGTGGGGTGTGCACCAGCCGGAGCGCCGGGTCGAGGGCTTCGTCCAGCAGGGCGTGCACGCGAGCTATCTGCACACGCACTGGGCCGCACAGCCCGGAGTCGCCCGCCGCTTCCTGGACGGGTGCGCGGGTTGAACGGTGCACGGACGGAACGGGTACGCGGTACGAGCCGGGCCACCGAGTGGAGCGGATCTGAAGCGGGTCCGGGCCGGGGAACAGCAGGTCCGGCCCGGACCGCCCGGGCCTCAGCCCGCGGCGCCCACCACCAGCCAGATGAACGCCACCCCCGCCACCGTGCAGAGCAGGGTGGAGCGGGCCGGGTGTTCGTGGTGGGCCTCGGGGAGGATCTCCGCGGCGGCGAGATAGAGCAGGACACCGCCGAAGAAGCCGAGATAGCAGCCGAGCGGCTGCTCCGGAAGGGTGAACAGCAGCGTCGATGCCGCGCCCAGCACGGGCGCCAGCGCGTCGGCGACCAGCATGGCGATCGCCTTGCGCCGCGCGTTCCCGTACAGGCTGGTCAGGGTGTACGTGTTGAAGCCGTCCGCGAAGTCGTGGGTGACCACCGCGATGGCGACGGCGGCGCCCATCCCGTCGCCCACCTGGAAGGCCGCGCCGATCGCGACACCGTCCATCAGGCTGTGGCCGACCATCGCGGCCGCCGCGGTCAGCCCGACCTGGGGCACCCGCTCCTCCGCCGCCCCGTGCGCCGCCTGGCGCACCGCGAGCAGCCGCTCCACCAGGTGGGCGACGAGGAACCCGCCGACGAACAGCAGCAGCGCGGCCGGCACCCCGAACACCTCACCGCCCGCCGCGCGCAGCGCCTCGGGCAGCAGGTCGAGCCCGACCACACCGAGCATCAGGCCGCCGGCCAGACCCAGCACGAGGTGACGCTTGTCGGTGACCCGCTGAGCGGTCCAGCCGCCGACGAGCGTCATCAGGAACGCGCCGAGCGCGACGAAGACCGCCATGGGCCCTGCCTAGCCCATGACACCCGGTTCCCGCATGTCAACGTCTGAACCCGCCGAAGACGGTCACACCCCCGTGACCACTGACGCGACCGGCCCCGTGAGCGCTGCGGTGCCCCCTGCCGTGACCGGCCCGGCGGCCGAGCCCGGTCCGCTCGTCGTGGGGGTGGGGGCGTCCCGGGGCGTGGGCGCCGACGAGGTGCTCGGACTGATCGCGGACGCCCTGCGGGACGCCGGTCTGCCGCCCTCCGGTGTCGCCGAGCTGGCGACCGTGGACGCCAGGGCAGCCGAGCCGGGGCTGGTCGCCGCCGCCGTACGGCTCGGTGTGCCACTGCGTCCGTACAGCGCCGCCGTGCTCGCCCGGATCAGGGTGCCCCATCCGTCCGGGGCCGCACGGGCCGCGGTCGGCACCCCGTCGGTGGCGGAGGCCGCCGCGCTGGCCGGCGGGGGCGAACTGCTCGTCCCGAAGCGGAAGTCGGCGCCGCACGGCCGGGCGGCGATGGCGACCTGCGCCGTGGTGCGCCGGGCCCCCGCATGACCGGCCCCGGGCCGCCGGACGGCACCATCCGGGGGCCCGGCGAATCCAGGACCTCCACAACAGTCCCACTTTCACCCTGATGACGACGGGCACCGCCTTCACCACCATGGCAGTCATGCGCACACACACGGACGTCCACGATCTGCGGCACCACGGCGACGCCGAGGTACGGGACTGCGGCCCCGGCGGCCTCACCGACCTCGCGGTCAACGTCAGGGCGGGCACTCCCCCGCCCTGGCTCAGGGACCACATAGCCGCCTCGCTCGGCGGCCTGGCCGCCTACCCCGACGGGCGGGCCGCGAGAGCGGCGGTGGCCGCCCGGCACGGGCTGCCGGTCGAACGGGTCCTGCTGACGGCCGGAGCCGCTGAGGCCTTCGTACTGATCGCCCGCGCGCTCCCGGTGCGCAGACCCGTCGTCGTACACCCGCAGTTCACCGAACCGGAGGCGGCGCTGCGCGACGCCGGACACACCGTGCGGCGGGTGCTGCTGAGCGCGGACGACGGGTTCCGGCTGGATCCCGCGGCGGTGCCCGACACGGCGGATCTGGTGGTGGCCGGCAATCCGACCAACCCGACGTCCGTCCTGCATCCGGCGGCGACGCTCGCCTCGCTGGCCGCGCCGGGCCGGCTGCTGGTGGTCGACGAGGCGTTCATGGACGCGGTGCCCGACGAACGCGAGTCGCTCGCGGGCCGTACGGATGTGCCGGGCCTGATCGTCCTGCGCAGCCTCACCAAGACATGGGGGCTCGCCGGACTGCGGATCGGCTATGTGCTGGCCGAACCGGAGACGGTGGAGCTGCTGGAGCGCGCACAGCCGCTGTGGCCGGTCTCGACCCCGGCGCTGGCCGCGGCCGAGGCGTGCTCGGCGGCGCCGGCACTCGCCGAGGCGGCGCTCGCCGCACACGCCATCGCCGCCGACCGCGCCCATCTGCTGGCCGGTCTGGCGGAGTTCGACGAGGTACGGGCGGTGGAGCCGGCCGACGGGCCGTTCGTGCTGGTACGGATGGAGCGCGCCGACGCGGTACGGGAGCGGCTGCGCAGGCTCGGCTTCGCGGCACGCCGCGGTGACACCTTTCCGGGGCTCGGGCCCGAGTGGCTGCGGCTCGCGGTGCGCGACCGTACGACCACCAACCGGTTTCTGCAGGCGCTCGACCAGGCGCTGAGCGGAGTCTCCGGCTGACGTCCCCGGCCGGTGCCTGAGCGGGGCGGAGCGCACCGGCCAGGCACAGCCCATACTGTACAGCTGAAACTGTACAAGTAAGCCTGTAGGCATTAGCGTGGCAGGCATGAGCGAGAACCCGAACCTGCCGCCCTCCGCGGTTCAGGCGTCGCGCGAGGTCCGCGCCGTCATCAGCCGGCTGCGCCGCCGCATCCTCAACGCCGCCCAGGACGAGGACCTCACCCTGGGGCAGGCCTCCGTACTGGCCCGCCTCTCCGGCAAGGCGGGCGTCACGGCGAGCGAGCTCGCCACCACCGAGGGGGTGCGGCACCAGTCGATGACGGCGACGGTCGCCTCGCTCGCCGCCCTGGGGCTCGTGGAGCGGGCCCCGGACCCGGAGGACGGGCGGCGGCTGCTGATCACGCTGACCGCGGAGGGGCACCGCCGGGTGGAGGAAGGGCGGCAGGCCCGTACGGAGTGGCTGGCGGTCCGGTTGCAGGACCGGTGCACGGAGGACGAACGGCAGGCGGTGCTCGCCGCGATGACCGTGCTGGACCGGCTGACCCATGACTGAGGCGGCGACCGGCGGCATAGCGGAGACGGAGAAACCTCGTTTCGACCGGCGGCTGCTGCCGCCGATGATGCTGGGTTCGGTTCTGAACCCGGTCAACTCGACGATCATCTCCGTCGCCCTGGTCCCCATCGGCCGGGCCCTGGGCGCACCGGCCTCGCAGACCGCGTGGCTGGTCTCGGCCCTTTACCTGGCCACCTCGCTCGGACAGCCGGTCGTGGGCCGCCTCATCGACATCTTCGGGCCGCGCAGGCTCTTCCTGCTCAGCACCGGCCTCGTCGGCGTCGCCGGGGTGGCGGGCACCCTGGCACCCAGTCTGGGGCTGCTGATTTTCGCGCGGGTGCTGCTCGGCTTCGGCACCTGCGCCGGGTACCCCGCCGCGATGGCACTGGTACGCAGTGAGGCCCAGCGCACCGGGCGGGACAGCCCCGGCGGGGTGCTGACCGCGCTGGCTGTCGCCAACCAGACCATCGCCGTCGTCGGCCCGCTCGTCGGCGGCCTGCTGATCGCGGCGGGCGGCTGGCGGGCCACCTTCGCGCTGAATGTGCCGCTGGCCGTCGCCGCCGTGTCCCTCGGGCTGCTGCGGCTGCCGAAGCAGACCGGTACGGGCGGATCCCCGATCCGTGGCCACCTGGCCGCCCAGCTCGATCTGCCCGGTATGGGCCTGTTCGCCGCGACCCTCACCTCGCTGCTGCTCTTCCTGATGAACCTGCATCTGCGCGACTGGTATCTGCTGGCGCTCGCCGCGGCGGCGGGAGCCGCGTTCGCGGTACGGGAGCTGCGGGCCGCGACCCCCTTCATCGATCTGCGGGTACTCGGCGGCAACTCACCGCTGCTCGCCACCTACGGGCGCGCGCTCGTGGCCTATGTCGTCGCGTACGGCTTCCTCTACGGCTTCAGCCAGTGGACCGAGGAGGGGTACGGGCTGACGCCCTTCCACGCCGGTCTTGTCCAGATCCCCATGTTCCTGATGGCGATCGGCGTCTCGGTCCTCTCCGGACGGCGCACGGGTGTGCGCGGGAAGCTGCTGGTCGGCGCGGCCGGGCAGATCGTCGCCTGTCTGGTGATGCTGACGCTCACCGGGAGCAGCCCGCTGTGGATGCTGCTCCTGGTCGCCCTGGTCTTCGGCGTCCCCCAGGGACTGAACAATCTGGCCCTGCAGAACTCCGTCTACTACCAGGCCGATCCCGAGCGCACCGCTTCCTCGGCCGGGCTGCTGCGTACCTTCGCCTACATCGGCTCGATGGTCGCCTCGTCCGCGACCGCCACATCCTTCGGACAGCGCGCCGGAACCGGCGGTATGCACACCCTCGCCTGGGTCATGCTCGGGGCCGGTGTGCTCTACCTGCTGCTGACCGCCTTCGACCGTACGCTCGGCCGCCCGGCGGCCACGGACGGCTCCCCCACGGCCGACGACTCCCCCGCCGGGAGGTAGTCCTCCCGGCGGCCCCGCCCGCCCCCCGACCGCTCGCGGTCCGGAACCGCGAGATTCCAGGAACAGCGCTCCACCCCTCCGAAAGGCACGGCCATGTCCCGCCCCGCACTGCTGCTGATGGACCTCCAGAGCAACCACCTCGCCCACATGCCCGACGACTACCTGCCGCACGCCGTACGCGCGCTCCGCGCGGCCCGCGCCGCCGACGTTCCGGTCATCCACGTGGCACTGCAGCTGCGCGACGGTCACACCGACGCCCATCCGCGCAACAAGATCTTCGGCGCCCTTCCGCACCACCTCTTCACGGCGGACGACCCGGGCGCCGCCATCCACCCCGATGTGGCCCCCACGGGCGGCGAGATCGTCGTTCACAAGAACCGCGTCAGTGCCTTCGCGGGCAACAACCTCCAGCAGATCCTGGCCGCGCAGGACATCGACCACCTCGTCCTGGCCGGTATCGCCACCGGCGGAGTCGTCCTCTCCACCGCTCTGCAGGCCGCCGACCTCGACTACCGGGTCACGGTCCTGTCCGACGCCTGCGGCGACCCCAGCCCCGCCCTGCACTCCGCCCTCCTCGGTGAGGTGTTCACACGGCGCGGTGAGGTCGCCACCGTCGAAGCATGGGAGAAGACTCTCGACGCCACCCCCTGAGCACCAGTCCCCTCAGCAGCCCCCGGGCCGCGGCGCCGCGGTGATCCCGCGACACCGCGGCCCAGGCCCCCGTTCCCCCCATCCCCGGGCCGCACCCCCCGTGCGGCCCGGCCCCCGGTGGATCAGCGGATCAGGCCTTGTTACGGCTCCGCGCACGGGCCATCGCGACCGCGCCACCGCCGGCCACGACCAGGGCCACCGCGCCGCCCGCGATGTACGGGGTCGCCGAACTGCCCCCGGTCTCAGCGAGGTTCTCCTTCTCGGGCGCCGCCGCGGGCTTCGGGTGGGCGACGGTCTGCTCCTTGACCCCGGGCGCGGGCGTGGGCTTCGCCGGCTGCCCGCCGCCGTGGCCGGGCGGGGCCGCCACCGGCGACTCACAGGTCGCCTGCGCGAGGGTGACCTCGCCCTGGACGTCCGCGACGTTCAGCTTCAGCGGGTTGACCGAGACCTTGAGCTGGAGCGCGGTGGCGGCGGCCGTACGGGATGTCGTGCTGGTCTTCGAGAGGTCGAGCGTCACATCACCGACGGCGGGCACATGGATCCGCGTCGTACCACCGGCGGTGAGCGTGATCCTCTTGCCGAGAACCGTCACATGGCCCAGTACGTTCGACTCGGCGTGCGGCCGCTCACCGGCGGCGCAGACCGCCTTGGACGTCACCTTCTCGACCTCGATCAGCGACAGCAGCGGCAGCCCGGGGACATGGACCGACGCGCGGGCGACATTGGCGTACCCCTCCGCCTTGTGACGGTCGGCCGTCGCACCGGCGGTGGCGACGTCGGCGCGCAGCAGACTGAACGGGCGGCCCTTGTCGACGCCGTCCAGCTTCGCGGTCAGCGCGGTCCTGTCCGCACTGGCCGGGGCGTGCACCTCGTTGAGCGCGACCGTGAGCGGCAGATCGACGGTCTTGTTGAGCAGCGAGACATCGAGCCCGGTACGGAGCACGACAGCGCTCGCCTTTCCGTCACTGCCGGTGGCCGCCTGCGCGGGTGCCGCGGCGAGAAGAGCCGCGGGGCCCGCGGTCAGCCCGGCGGCCACAAGGACGGCGGCCGTACGGCGTGCGGGCATGAGGCGTGCGGGCATACGGAAGGTGTTGCTGTTCAAGGCGGTGGAACCCCCACAAGAGACATGACGTCGCCGGGGGCGCGTCCCACGGGGACTTCGTGGGTGCGCCGGCGACCGAGACACCGGAATCTTTACGCACTGTGGGTGAACGGTCAGCAACCTGGCGTGAGTTCACTCCAAAGTGGTGTTTCCGTGCTCGCATTCGAATCCTGAGGCACGCGCGTTCCTCCCAGCCCCTCGTTTCACCGCCCAGGAGTGGTGCGCCGACGTACCCGCGGATGACGGGACCGGAAGGCACCAGGTGCCTCAACGAGTGACCGGGCCCGCATGTCACGCCCGGTCAACCCGGCGCCGCACGGGCGGTCCGCCCCCGCAGACCCGCAGCCGCCGTCCCCCTCACGCCCTCACGCCACCGTGCGCCCCTCCAGCACCACCCGGTGCGGCGCCCCCAGCACCCGTACGTCCTCGCGCGGGTCGTCCGCGTACACCACGAGGTCCGCCGGCGCCCCCTCGGCCAGCCCCGGCCTGCCCAGCCACTCCCGGGCGCCCCAGGACGCCGCCGAGAGCACATCGGACACCGGGATTCCCGCCTTCACCAGCTCCGCCGCCTCCTCGGCGACCAGACCGTGCGGCAGTGAGCCGCCCGCGTCCGTACCGACGTAGACCGGGACACCCGCGTCGTAGGCGGAGCGGACGGTGTCGTAGCGGCGCTCGTGCAGCCGCCTCATATGCGCCGACCAGCGCGGGTACTTGGCTTCGCCGCCCGCGGCGAGCCGGGGGAAGGTCGCGATGTTCACCAGGGTCGGCACGATCGCGACCCCGCGTTCCGCGAAGAGCGGGACGGTCTCGTCGGTCAGTCCTGTGGCGTGCTCGATGCAGTCGATCCCGGCTTCCACGAGATCGCGCAACGAGTCCTCGGCGAAGCAGTGCGCGGTGACCCTGGCGCCGAGCCGGTGCGCCTCGGCGATCGCCGCCTCCACCTCACCGCGCGGCCAACAGGCCGACAGGTCCCCGGTGTTCCGGTCGATCCAGTCACCGACGAGCTTGACCCAGCCGTCGCCGTTGCGGGCCTCCCTCGCGACGTACTCGACGAGATCCCCCGGCTCGATCTCATGGGCGTAGTTGCGGATGTAACGCCGGGTGCGCGCGATGTGGCGGCCCGCCCTGATGATCTTCGGGAGGTCGGGGCGGCCGTCGATCCACCGGGTGTCGGACGGCGACCCCGCGTCGCGCAGCAGCAGCGCCCCGGCCTCCCGTTCGCCGAGCGCCTGCTTCTCACTGGTCGCGGCGGAGACCGCGCCGTGTGCGTCGAGCCCGACATGGCAGTGCGCGTCGACCAGTCCCGGCAAGACCCACCCCCGCACGGTGACGGTCTCCGCGGCCGGGCGCGTGTAGGTGATCCGCCCGCCGACCACCCACAGTTCGTCCCTGACGTCCTCGGGCCCGACCAGCACCCGCCCCTTCACATGCAGCACCGTGTGATCGCTCATACGGCGAGCCTAACGACGGGGCCGCGCCGGGCGGCAGGGGCCGGGAGGCCCGGCGCCGGGCCACGGCCCCCGGGACACCCCCTCAGTACCATCGGACCGCCAGCCCGAACGAACTCGCGAAGAGAGCCCCCCCGTGACGCACCCCTTCCTCGACCTCGCCCCGCTCACCCCCGCGCAGTTCGCCGCGATCGAGCGGCAGACGGCGTCGCTGCTCTCCACCCGGCAGGACGTCGTGATCACCCAGGGGGAGGCGCTGCTGCCGCTGGAGGGCTGTATCCGCTCCGGCGCCCGGCCGGGCTCGACCGCCCTGAACGTGATCACCGGGCCGTACGGCCAGACCTTCGGCAACTGGCTGCGCGACTGCGGGGTCACCGTGGTCGACCTGGCGGTGCCCTTCCACACCGCGGTCACCGCGGACCAGGTGCGCGAGGCGCTCGCCGCCCGCCCCGAGATCGACTTCGTCTCGCTCGTCCACGCCGAGGCGGCCACCGGCAACACCAACCCGGTCGCGGAGATCGGCGATGCGGTACGGGCGCACGGCGCGCTCTTCATGCTGGACGCGGTCGCATCGGTGGGTGCGGAGCCGCTGCTGCCGGACGCCTGGGGCGTGGATCTCTGTGTGATCGGCGCCCAGAAGGCGATGGGCGGGCCCGCCGGGGTGTCGGCGGTCTCCGTGAGCGAGCGCGCCTGGCAGCGGTTCGCGGAGAACCCGCGGGCGCCGCGCCGCTCGTACCTCTCGCTCCTGGACTGGAAGGAGCGCTGGATCGACGCGGGCCGCACCGCGCTGCCGCACGCGCCCGCCCAGCTGGAGATGCTGGCCCTGGGGGCCTGTCTGGAGCGGATCGAGTCCGAGGGCCGCACCGCGGTGATGGACCGGCACGCACGGGCCGCCGCGGCCACCCGGGCCGGTGTGCTCGCCCTGGGTGGCGGGCTGACGCCGTTCGTGCACGAGGCACGGGACGCGGCCCCGGTGGCCACCACGCTCCGCACCCCGGCCGGGGTCGACGCGTCCCGGCTGGTCGCGAAGGCCCTGGCGGCCGATCCGACGCTGCCGCTGATCGCCGGCGGCGGAGCGCTGGCCGGGGAGATGGTGCGGATCAACCACTACGGCCCGGACGCCACCGAGGGCGTGGTGCACTCCTCGCTGGCGGCCCTGGGCGGAGCGCTGAGCGATCCGGCGCTGAACGGTGCGGTGCGGGACGGTGCGGCCGCGGTGGATCCGGCTGCCGCACGCGCCGCGGTCTCGGAGGTCTGGCGGCGCGACTGAGCCGTGCGCCCAGGCGGATGCGGGCTGTGTACGGCTGGTGACGGCCGCACACAGCCGCGTAATCAAAGAATTGCAGAATGCAGAATTCCGGCTTTCACCAGTACGCCAGTCCCTTTTCTTCTGCCCGCTTTTCCGGACCCTAAACGCAAGATTTTCCACCGCCCCCACCAGCGGTTTTCGGACGTGCGTCACGAAGGTTACACACATGTGACCGACCCCACAGTGGGTTCGGTATGCCCGATAATTCCGGGACAAATCATCCATATTCGCGACCACAGGAGCCGCCGTCCGCGCCCGCGCGTTAGCACGGAATGAGGTTTTGGCCAACCCCGCCCCGGAATGCATTTTTTGAATTTGCTGGGTAAATTTCCCTTACATGACCGCCGCGCAAGAAGACCTTGTACGTGCCCGTAGTGAATTCCAGGAGATAGACACCCCACGAGTGGAGGACGGAGCCGCGCTCTGGCGTATCGCCCGCGACTCCGAGGTGCTGGACCTCAACTCCTCGTACAGCTACCTGCTGTGGTGTCGTGATTTCGCAGCGACCTCCGTGGTGGCGCGCGACTCGGCCGGTGCCCCCATCGGCTTCGTCACCGGCTATGTGCGCCCCGACCGTCCCGAAGCCCTCGTCGTCTGGCAGGTGGCCGTCGACGCGGCCTGCCGCGGGCTCGGCCTCGCCGGCCTGATGCTGGACGCGCTGACCGCCAAGGTCACCGCCAGGGGAGTGGTCCGGGAGCTCGAAACCACTATTTCTCCGGACAACACCGCGTCCGACCGGCTGTTCCGCTCGTTCGCAGAGCGTCACGGGGCAGCAGTGGAACGTGAAGTGCTCTTCGACGGCGGGCTGTTCCCCGAAGGGACGCACCAGCCGGAAGTGCTGTACCGCATCAGCCCCGTCTCGGCCTGACTGACATCCCTCACCCCAGGAGACTTGCTGTGACCATCACCCCGCCCGCCCTGAGCGTCTTCGAGACCCTTGAGTCGGAGGTGCGCAGTTACTGCCGCAGCTGGCCGGCCGTGTTCGACCGGGCCCAGGGCAGCTACCTCCACGACGAGGACGGCCACACCTACCTCGACTTCTTCGCCGGAGCCGGATCGCTCAACTACGGCCACAACAATCCGGTGCTCAAACGCGCGCTGATCGACTACATCGAGCGCGACGGCATCACCCACGGCCTGGACATGGCCACCACGGCCAAACGGGCCTTCCTGGAGTCCTTCCAGAACGTGATCCTGCGCCCGCGCGACCTGCCGTACAAGGTGATGTTCCCGGGCCCGACCGGCACCAACGCCGTCGAGTCGGCGCTGAAGCTGGCCCGCAAGGTCAAGGGCCGCGAGTCCGTCGTGTCGTTCACCAACGCCTTCCACGGGATGTCGCTCGGCTCGCTGGCCGTGACCGGCAACGCCTTCAAGCGGGCCGGCGCCGGTATCCCGCTGGTGCACGGCACACCGATGCCGTTCGACAACTACTTCGACGGCCAGATCCCGGACTTCCTCTGGTTCGAGCGTCTGCTGGAGGACCAGGGCTCCGGGCTCAACAAGCCCGCCGCCGTGATCGTCGAGACGGTCCAGGGCGAGGGCGGCATCAACGTCGCACGCGCCGAGTGGCTGCGCGCGCTGCAGGAGCTCTGCCACCGCCAGGACATGCTGCTGATCGTCGACGACATCCAGATGGGCTGCGGCCGCACCGGCGGCTTCTTCTCCTTCGAGGAAGCGGGCATCACCCCCGACATCGTCACCCTGTCGAAGTCCATCAGCGGCTACGGGCTGCCCATGTCGCTCTGCCTCTTCAAGGGCGAGCTGGACGTCTGGGAGCCCGGCGAGCACAACGGCACCTTCCGCGGCAACAACCCGGCGTTCGTCACCGCAACCGCCACGCTGGACACCTACTGGGCCGACGGCCAGATGGAGAAGCAGACGCTGGCCCGCGGCGAGCAGGTCGAACGCGCGCTCCTGGCCCTCGTCGAGGAGAATGACGGGGCGGGCGTGAGCTTCCGCGGCCGTGGCCTCGTCTGGGGCATCGAGTTCGAGGACAAGCCGCGCGCCACGGCCGTCTGCCGCCGGGCCTTCGACCTCGGGCTGCTCCTGGAGACCTCCGGTCCGGAGAGCGAGGTCGTCAAGCTCCTCCCGCCGCTGACCGTCTCCCCCGAAGAGCTGGACGAGGGCCTGAGCATCCTGGCCCGCGCCGTCCGCGAGACCGCCTGACACCGGGACCACCGGGACCACCGGGACCATCCGGCACCACCGGACCGGCCCGGCACCGAGACCACCTGACACGCGGCGCACCCGCCGCCGCGACCCGTAACACAGAGAGGCACCCGTCACAGTGATTGTCCGATCGTTCAAGGATGTCGAGGGAACCGACCGACACATCAAGTCCAAGTCGGGGACCTGGGAGAGCAAGCGCATCGTGCTCGCCAAGGAGAAGGTCGGCTTCTCCCTCCACGAGACCATCCTTTACGCGGGAACCGAGACTTCGATGTGGTACGCCAACCACATCGAGGCCGTGCTCTGCACCCAGGGCGAGGCCGAACTCACCAACGACGACACCGGCGAGGTCCACTGGATCGAGCCCGGCACCATGTACCTGCTCAACGGGCACGAGAAGCACACGCTGCGCCCGAAGACCGATTTCCACTGCGTCTGTGTCTTCAACCCTCCGGTCACCGGACGGGAGGACCACGATGAGAACGGCGTTTACCCGCTGCTGACCGAGGAGGTCTGAATCGCCATGACCGAAGTACTGTCCAACATCCGGGCGGATCTCTACCCCACCCGTGGTGCGAGTGAAGTGACCACCCCCCGCCAGGACCCGGTGGTCTGGTCGCAGCCCGGCGCGGCGGGCCCCATCTCCCAGCCGGAGCTCCAGGGCTTCGAACAGGACGGGTTCCTCACCGTGGGCGATCTGCTCACGGACGACGAAGTGGCGCTCTACCGTGCGGAGCTGGACCGGCTGGTCGCCGATCCGGACGTCCGCGCCGACGAGCGCTCCATCATCGAGCCGAAGTCCCAGGACGTACGGTCGGTCTTCGAGGTGCACAGGCTCAGCGAGGTCTTCGCGCAGCTGGTGCGGGACGAGCGGCTGCTGGGCCGTGCCCGGCAGATCCTGGGCTCGGACGTGTACGTCCACCAGTCCCGGATCAATGTGAAGCCGGGGTTCGGCGCCAGTGGCTTCTACTGGCACTCGGACTTCGAGACATGGCACGCCGAGGACGGTCTGGCGAACATGCGGACCGTGTCCGTCTCGATCGCGCTGACCGAGAACTTCGACACCAACGGCGGCTTGATGATCATGCCGGGTTCGCACCAGCACTTCCTGGGGTGCGCGGGTGAGACGCCGAAGGACAACTACAAGCGGTCGCTCCAGATGCAGGACGCGGGCATCCCGTCGAACGCGGCGCTGACGCGGCTGGCGGACGCGCACGGCATCAAGCTCTTCACGGGCCGGGCCGGTTCGGCCACCTGGTTCGACTGCAACTGCATGCACGGTTCGGGTGACAACATCACTCCGTACGCCCGCAGCAATGTCTTCATCGTGTTCAACAGCGTGGAGAACGCGGCGGTGGAGCCCTTCGCGGCTCCGATCCGGCGGCCCGAGTTCATCGGGGCGCGGGACTTCACTCCGGTGAAGTGAGCTGAAGTACGCGGGAGGGGGACGGCACCGGGTGCCGTCCCCCTCCCGCGTATCAGCGGGCCGGTCAGTCCGAGAGCGCGTCGAGCAGCCGGTCGACGTCGGCCGCCGAGTTGTAGAGGTGGAAGGCCGCCCGCAGATGGCCCGCGCGGTCGGAGAGTTCGACGCCCGCGCGGCTCAGCTCGTCACGGCGGCGGCCGAGCCCCGGGGCCGCGACGATCGCCGATCCGGGGGCGGCCACGAACCGCTGTCCGATCCGGTCGAGCCCCGTACGGAAGCGGTCGGCGAGCCCGACGTCGTGGCGCCGGATCGCCTCGGGCCCGAGCTCCTCGATCAGGGCGAGGGAGTGCCGCGCCCCGGCGTACGAGAAGAGGCTCGGGCTCTCGTCGAACCGCCGTGCGCTGTGCGCGAGTTCGGCCACCGGCCCGTAGCAGCTGGCCCAGGGCTCCTCCCCCGCGACCCATCCGGCGAATCCCGGTGTCAGCCCGCCCAGGTCCTCCGGGACCACCAGGAAGCCGATACCGCGCGGGCAGGTCAGCCATTTGAAGGCGACCGCCACGGTGAAGTCGTCGGCGCCCGCGTCGAGCGGGAGCCACCCCGCTGCCTGCGACACGTCCACCAGCGTGCGGGCGCCGTGCGCACGGGCAGCGGCGCGGACCGCCGCGAGATCGGCGATCCGGCCGTCGGCGGACTGCACCGCGCTCACCGCGACGAGCGCGGTGCCCGGCCGTACCGCTTCCGCCAGCGACTCCAGCGGCGCCGACCGCACCTTGAGGCCGCCGCGTACGCAGAAGGGGTTCACCAGCGAGCTGAAATCCCCGTCGGCGACCAGGACTTCGGCCCCCTCGGGGAGTGACGCGGCGATCAGCCCGCTGTAGACGGCGACGGATGCCCCGGCCGCGACACGGGCGGCGGGGACTCCGGCGATCCGGGCGAAGGAGGCGCGGGACGCCTCCACGTCGGCGAACATGTCGGTCGGCCTGCCCGCGGCCGCCCGGGTCACCGCGGTGTGCATCGCGGCGACGGTGCGGGCCGGGAGCAGACCGCTGCTCGCGGTGTTCAGATAGGTCATCTCGGGCGCGAACTCGGCGCCTGCCAAGGTCTCCATGGAACCCACTCTGCGGTCCCGGCCCGCGCGCCGTCCATGGCGCGACGGCGCCGGGCACCGCCAAGCAGCCCTTATGGATCCGCGCTGACCTGCGTGTCCGCCCCTCGATTCGGGGGCGCTCACGCACCGGCGTACGCCACCACATCGATTTCGACCAGGATGTCCATCAGCTCCGAGCCGACCGTGGTGCGCACCGGATACGGCGCGGTGAAGAACTCCCCGTACGCCGCGTCGAAGCCCCCGAAGTCCCGGTGGAGATCGGCCAGATGCACGGTCACCTTGACGACGTCGTCCAGAGTGAGCCCGCGCTCGGCGAGCACCGACCGGATGTTGCGCAGCACCTGGGCGGTCTGCTGCCCGGCCGTCTCCGGCACCTCGCCGGTCGCCGGGTCCTGCGGGCCGAACCCGGCCGTGAAGAGGAAATCGCCGGCCAGGACGCCCTGGCTGTACGCCCCGGCGGGACGCGGCGCGTGCGCGCTGCGCACCGCCTGCCGGCCGGGCCGCGGCTCGTTCTGCCGTACGTGCTGCCGTTCGCTCTGTTCCGCTGTCCCGCTCATCCCGTCAGGTCCCCTTCGCGCTCGTTGACCGCGGCGAAGTGGCGCAGCTTCTCCTCGTCCACGCTCACCCCCAGGCCGGGCCCGGTGGGCACCCGCAGCCGGCCGTTCTCCAGGTGCAGCGGCTCGATGATGTCGTCGGCGTGCAGGTAGTACATGCTGTCGATCGCCCGGGAGAGGACCGGGGTGCTGGACACGACGGCCAGATGGGCGGCGGTCGCGATGCCCAGCTCACCGCCGCTGTGCAGATTCATCCCGAGCCCGAACGTCTCGCAGTGGGCGGCGAGCGCCTTGGTCGCGGCGATACCGCCCCACTTGTAGACGTCGCCGTGGATCACGTCCACGGCGTTCAGCCGTACCGCGGGGGCGAACTCCTCGAACCGGACGACGCACATGTTGGTGCAGAGCGGGATCCGGACCTTGGCGTGCACCTGACTCATGCCCTCGATCCCCACGCAGGGGTCCTCCAGGTACTCCAGGTCCAGCTCCTCCAGGGCGATCCCGGCACGCACCGAGTCGGGTACCGACCAGGCGGCGTTCGGGTCGACCCGCAGGTTCACCCGGGGCAGGGCGGCACGGACGGCCCGCAGGATGGCGACGTCACCTGCGACGTCCCTGGTGCCCTTGAGCTTGACCGCGTCGAAGCCGCCCTCGGCCACCACGCGTGCGGTGTGCTCGGCCAGCGCGTCCGGCAGCCCGTCGGCGCCCACGCCGGGTGCGTCGGCGCGGGTCACCAGGGCGGTGATGGGGACCTCGTCGCGTACCGGACCGCCCAGCAGGTCGGTGACGGACTGCCCGGTGGCCTTGCCCATCGCGTCCCAGCAGGCCACGTCGAGGGCGGCGATGGCCGCGTAGCCCAGGTAGCCGTGGAAGAACGGCACCATGTGCTGTTTGCGGTGGAAGCTCTCCAGCGCGAACGGGCTGGTGCCGATCAGGTCCGCGGCGAGCGCTTCGACGATCGCCGCGACCGGGCGGCCCCACATCGTCTCGCCCCACCCGTCGACACCCGTGTCGGTACGGATCCTGACGACGGTCCGGGTCTCCCCCGTCTTGGTCTCGAACGAACTGGTGAACGGGTTGACCAGCGGGAGGTTCACAACCCACACGTCGACATCGGTGATCTTCATGGCTCTCTCTGTCTCTCCTCGGGTCCGGCCGCCTGGTTCAGCGACGCGGTGATGCAGGGGTTCAGCGGGTCGCCGCGTCGAACGCGCGGACGGCGCGGGCCAGCCCGGTGGCCCGGTCGTCGAGCAGCCGGGCACCGCGCTCCGGGTCCGCCCCTGATGCGTCATCGGTCGCGCCGCCCACCCGCTCCCACTCGCCGTGGCGCTCCACGGTGAGCCCCGGGTACGGCGGATGGTCGAAGAGCGGCGGGGGCTCGACGGGTGCGCGCGCCGGCACCGGTGTACGGACGAGGTCCGGGTGGGCCGCCAGCATCAGCGAGGTCTCGAACCATCCGGCGTGGCCGGGTGTGACCTCGGGCCTGCCCCCGTCGTCGGCGCCGGATGTGACCGTCCAGTACGAGCAGGCGGCGACGGTCACATCGGCGCGCAGCGCGAACCGTTTCACGGCGAGACGCATGATCTCGTCGTTGCCGCCGTGTCCGTTCACCACCATGATCCGGCGGTATCCGCTGGTCACGAGCGAGTCCAGGATGTCGTCGAGTACCGCGCCCAGGGTGGCGGCGGAGAGCGATACCGCGGCGGCGAACAGATGGTGCGGGCTGTGCCCGAAGGGCAGGGCGGGCAGCCGTACCAGTTCCGGCGCGTCCGGCTCCCGGGCGAGCAGGGTGCCCGCCCGGTCGATCACCGCTTCGGCGAGCAGGGTGTCGGTGCCCATCGGCAGATGCCCGGCGTGCTGCTCCTGGGATCCGATCGGCAGCAGGGCGATGCCGTGCTCACCGGCCGCGCGCACCTCGCCCCAGGTCAGTTCGGTCAGCCGGGCCGGACCCGTGGGTCGCGGCCGGCTCGGTTGCAGTTGGCTCACGGTGCTACCTCCTCGAAACTCCGCCGTGGCAGAGTCGGCGCATGGTGCAGAGACGTTCTCCGTTGCGGTTGGTGCCCGAGCCCGCTCCGGCCCCCCTCGTACCGGGCGCCCGGCGGACGCTCGGCGCGGTCGAGCTGGTGCCCGGCCGGATCACCGCGGCCGTGCTGACGATGTCGGGCGCCGTGCTGGAGCGGGCGGAGACCACGTACGACCCGGGCACGGCCACACCGGGCGACATCGACGCCGCGCTGGCCGGGGCGGCCCGGGTCTTCGACGGTCACGGCCCGGACGGGGTCGGGGTGGCCGCCGCGGGCCTCGTCGACCCGGACGGGGGCCTGATCACCGAGGTCAACGACGTCCCCGCGCTGCACGGCTATCCGGTGGCCGCACGGCTCGGCGCGCTGACCGGGCTGCGGGTGCGGGTCGAGCACCGGGCCAGGCTCCAGGTGCTCGGCGACCGCTGGTTCGGTGCGGGACGGGGACGGCGTACGTTCGCGTCGGTCTCGACCGGCGAGGTGCTGGGCGTGGGCATCCTCTACGACGGTGAGGTGCTGGCCCCGCCGGGGGGCCGCAGCGGCGCCCATATGACGGTGTCGGCCAGCGGCGACCCGTGCACCTGCGGCCGGCGCGGCTGCTGGAAGACCGTAGCCACCACCCGCTGGCTGCGGGAGTGCTCGCGGGCGGCCGGGCTCGGTGACCGGGTCTCGCTGGCGGCCCTGGTGGAGCGGACGGACGGTCCGGCCCGCCGGGTGGTCGACGCGTACGCGCGGAACGTGGCCCTGGGCCTGGTGAATGTGCAGCAGCTCTTCGCCCCGGGGCTCTTCGTGCTGCACGGCGAGGCCCGGGAGGGCGGTGAACGGTTCCGTACGCTGATCGAGGAGCGGCTGCGCGCCGACAGCGCCGACGGGGCGGCGGTCGCCGCCGAGCTGCCGAAGGTACTGGTCAGCGCGGCGGCCGTGGACGATGTGGCGCTGCTCGGCGGGGCGGGTCTGGTGCTGTCGCAGTTGTAGGGGGGCGGGGCGGGGGGCTGTGTGCCGGACGGCTGTGCGCTGGACCGTGCGGAGCCGGGCCGGGGTTCCGGTCATCGCGGGCCCGTCCCGGGTCCGTCGGCTGCCCCGGGTCCGTCGGCTGCCCCTGAACCCCGGGTCTTCCCGGAGCCGTCGCCCGCCCCGGCCCGGTCACTCCCCCGGTCCGGCCCCGTACGGCCCGGCCTCCGGCGTGCGCTGCGCGGGTCCGGGTCGGGCACCGCGTCGAGGAGCCGGCGGGTGTACGCGTGCCGGGGGCGCCGGAAGACATCGGCGGCGTCCCCGACCTCCACCAGGGCGCCCCGGCGCATCACGGCGACCCGGTCGGCCACCTGGCGCACCACGGCCAGGTTGTGCGAGACGAAGACATAGGTCAGGCCGAGGCGCTGCTGGAGCTCCGCGAGCAGGTCGAGGATCCTGGCCTGCACGGAGACGTCGAGGGCGCTGGTGGGTTCGTCGAGCACCACGAGCCGGGGTTCGATGGCGAGCGCGCGGGCGATCGAGACGCGCTGCCGCTGCCCGCCGGAGAACTCGTGCGGATAGCGGTCCTGGATGCCCGCGTCCAGACCGACCGCCTCCAGGAGTTCACCGACCCGCTCCCTGGTGCGGGCCCGGCCGCGCCGGCCGCGCGCCGCCGGATCATGCGTGACCAGGGGCTCCGCCACGATGTCGGCGATCCGCATCCGCGGGTTCATGCTGGAGTACGGGTCCTGGAGGACGACCTGCATCTGCCTGCGGACGGAACGCAGCTGGGCCGGGGTGAGACCGCCGAGGTCCTGCCCGGCGAACCGCACCGCGCCCGCGGTGGGTTCGATGAGCCGCAGCAGCAGCCTGGTCAGGGTGGTCTTGCCGCATCCGGACTCACCGACCAGGGCCAGGGTCTCGCCCTCGTACACCGTCAGCGACACGTCGTCCACCGCGACGCTCACCGGCCTGCTGCCGAACTCCTTGCGCAGACCGTCCAGTTCGAGCAGGGCCGTACGTCCGCCCGCGGGGTCCGCTGCGGCGTCCGTACCAGCGGGGCGACCCGGTTGTGCCGGGCCGGTTCCGGATGTCATGCCGGCTCCAATCGGGGGGTGGCGTCCAGGAGCCGGCGGGTGTAGTCGTCCGCGGGCTCGGCGAAGACGTCCAGGACGTCACCGGTCTCCACGACCCTGCCGTGGTTCATGACGGCGACCCGGTCGGCGGTCTCGGCCACCACACCGAGGTCGTGGGTGATGAGGACGACGGCCATGCCGTGCCGTTGCCGCAGCTCGACCAGGAGGTCGAGGATCTGCCGCTGCACGGTGACGTCGAGTGCGGTGGTCGGTTCGTCGGCGATGAGCACCCGCGGCCTGCCGACCAGCGCCGTCGCGATCATCACGCGCTGGCGGAGACCGCCGGAGAGCTCGTGCGGGTACTGCCGGTACCGGCGTTCCGGATCGGGGATGCCGACCTCGTCCAGGGCCGCGACCGCGGCCTGCCTTGCCTCGGCCCGGGGCAGCCCCTGGTGGTGACGGAGCACTTCGGCGACCTGGCTGCCGACCCGCTGGAGCGGATCGAGGCTGGTCATCGGGTCCTGGAAGACCATGGCGATGTCATGTCCCCTGATCCGGCCGAGCTCCTTCTCGGGGAGTGCGAGCAGGTCGCGGCCGTCGAAGAGGATCTCGCCGCCGCTGTAGACGCAGGGCGGGGCCGGGTTGAGGCGCAGCACCGAAAGGGCGGTGGCCGTCTTGCCGCTGCCGGACTCGCCGACGACGGCGAGCGTCTCCCCGGCGGCGACGTCCAGGGAGACCCCCCGTACGGCGTGCACGGTGGAGGTTTCGAGCCGGAAGTCGACGCTGAGGTCGTTGATGCGGAGCAGTGGCTCCGCCGGGGCGGGGGTGGGTTTCATCGGCGGTACGCCTTCGGGTCCGCGACGTCGCGCAGTGCGTCGCCTGTGATGTTGACAGCGAGCGAGGTGATCATCAGGGCCGCTCCGGGGAAGACCGCGAGCCACCAGGAGGTGCCCAGGTAGAGCTGTCCGTCGGAGAGCATCGAGCCCCAGGTGACGGTCTCCTTGGGGACGCCGAGGCCGAGGTAGCTCAGGGACGCCTCGGCGACGATCGCGGCGGCGATGTGCAGGGTGGCGATGGTGGCGAGGGGCGCCATCACATTGGGCAGCAGATGGCGGCGCATGATGGTGCGGTCCGTGACGCCGATGGCCCGTGCCTCGGTGATGAAGTCGCGGGAGCGCAGGGACATGACCTCGGAGCGGACGACCCGGGCGTAGGAGACCCAGCCGGTGAAGCCGAGCACGAGGATCACGTACCAGAGGCCGGAGCCGAGGAAGCCGACGATGGCCAGCGCCAGCAGGATCGCCGGGAAGGCCAGCTGTACATCGGCCAGCCGCATCAGTACGCGGTCGGTCCAGCCGCCGAAGTAGCCGGAGGCCAGTCCGACGGCGGTGCCGATGACCCCGGCGAGCAGCGCGGCTCCCGCGCCCACCAGGAGCGAGACCCGGGTGCCGTAGATGACCCGGGACAGCATGTCCCGGCCGAGCTGGTCGGTGCCGAGGAGGTGGGCGCTGCTGCCGCCGTGCTGCCAGGCGGGCGGCCGGAGCCGCAGCAGCAGGTTCTGTGTGTTCGGGTCGTGCGGGGCGATGAGCGGGGCGAACACGGCGGCGATCAGCATGACCGCGAGTACGGCGAGGGCGACGACCGCGAGCCGGTTGCGCAGCAGGGCCCGCAGGACGGCGGATCCGGGGCCGCGGGGCGGGGCACCGGAGGGGGCGGTCCGGCCGGACCGGCCGGACGCCGGGGCGGAACTCTGTTCAGCGGCAGTCGTGTTCGGGGGGCTCATGGGGCGCAGCGGGCTCACTTGGTTGACCTCACCCTCGGGTCGAGGAAGCTGTAGGAGAGGTCCACCAGCAGGTTCACCACGACGAAGGTGGCGGCGAAGAAGAGCACCGTTGCCTGGACCAGCGGGAAGTCGCGTTTGGAGATGGCCTCGATCGTCAGCTGTCCGACCCCGGGCCAGGAGAAGACCTGTTCGGTGAGGATCGCGCCGCCGAGCAGACTGCCCACTTCGAGGCCGACGACGGTGATGACGGGCAGCGAGGCGTTGCGCAGTCCGTGCCTGAGCACCACCTTCACCGGTCCGAACCCCTTGGCCCGTGCGGTACGGATGTGGTCGGAGGAGAGCACGTCGATCAGCGAGGACCGCAGCAGCCGGGCGACGACCGCGACGGAGTAGACGGCGAGGGTGACCGCGGGGAGTACGAGGTTGGCGAAGGTGCCGTATCCGGAGGCCGGGAGGACGTGCAGTCCCACGGCGAAGACGAGGATCAGCAGGATGCCCACCCAGAAGGGCGGTGTGGACTGCCCCAGGAGGACCCCGGTCATCACACCGCGGTCGGAGGCCCGGCCGCGCCGCATGGCCGCGAATATCCCGGCGGGCACGGCGACGACCAGGGTCACCACCAGGGCGGCGCCCGCGAGTTGGAGGGTGGCGGGCAGCCGGTCGGCCAGCACGGTCCTGACGGGTTCGTTGTAGAAGAGGGAGTTGCCGAAGTCGAGGCGGGGCAGCCCCCAGAGGAAGTCCAGGTACTGGGTGAGCAGCGGCCGGTCCAGGCCGAGGCTCGCCCGCAGCACCGACTCCTGGTGCGCGGTGGCGTCCGGCGGGAGCAGCTGTTTGACGGGGTCGCCGGAGAGCCGGACCAGGAAGAACGAGACGGTCGCCGTGCACAGCAGGACGAGCACCGCGGTGCCGAGCCGTACCAGGACGCCGCGCAGCAGCCGGGCCCGGTCGCGGCCGGTGCGGGCCGTGCCGTCCGGCCTCGCGGCGGGTTCCGTCGCTTCCGGTTCCCGCAGGGACAGGTCGCTCATACCGTGACCTCCGCGTTCTGCAGAGCCAGCGAGCCCGCGGCCCCCGGTTTCCACCGGGGCCGGGCGTTGCGGGCGAGGATGTTGTCGAGCTGGTAGAGGAAGACGAAGGGGGCCTGTTCGCGCATCAGCCGCTGGAGGTCGGAGAAGGCACGGGCGCGTTCCGCGGGGTCGACCGAGAGCTCCTCGGTGTCGATGAGCCGGTCCGCCTCCTTGGAGTGCCAGCGGCTCTGCCTGCGGTCGCTGCGTACTACGGACTGGAGCATGCTCTCGCCGTCGAGGGTCCAGACGGTGCTGGCGGCCAGGTACATCGGGCCGAGCGCACCGTGGTTGTCGGAGGTGAGCCGGGCCGCGTACGTACCGGGGTCGAGGAGGGCGACCCGGGCGTGCACCCCGGCGCGGGCGAGGAGCCCGGAGATCGCCTCGGCGACGTTGGAGTCGGCGTTGGACGCGGTGAGCGTGGTGGAGAAGCCGTGCGGGTATCCGGCCTCGGCGAGCAGGGCGCGGGCCTTCGCGGCCGAGCGGGTGAAGGGTTTGACGGACGGGTCGAAGCCGTAGGCGCCGCGCGGGATCATCGCGGGGACCTCGCGGGCCTTGCCGCCCAGCACCGCCTTGATCAGCAGCGGGACGTCGATCGCGTGGTTGAGCGCCTGCCGCACCCGGTGGTCGCCCAGCGGGCCGCCGTCCAGGGTGTTCAGCGACAGGTACGAGGTGCGGATGCCGGGGTAGTTCTCCAGCGTCACCCCGGCGTACCCGGCCAGTTGCTGTGCGGCGTCGGGGGTGAGTCCGGCGACGAGGTCGACGCCGCCGCTCTGGAGCGCCGCGAGCGAGGAGGAGGGGTTGGGCGCCGGGCTGAAGACCAGTTCGTCCACGTGCGGCCTGCCCTGCCAGTGCTTGGTGTTGGCCCGCATCCGCAGCTGGTGGTCGCGCTGCCAGCTGACGAAGGTGAAGGGGCCGGTGCCGACCGGGTGGGCGGCGAACCCCTCGTCGCCGACCTTGGCGATGTAACGGGGCGGGACGGCCACTCCGCCGAACAGGGAGAGCTTGTCGGGCAGGATCGGGTCGTGCAGCGAGGTGTGCACATCCACCGTGAGCCGGTCGACGACGCTCACGCTCTTCACGTAACGCAGCTCCACGATGGGCGACTTGGTCGCCGGGTCCAGCAGCCGCTCGATGCTGAACTTCACCGCCGCCGCGTCACAGGGTTCGCCGTTGTGGAACCGCACGCCGGGGCGCAGCCGGAAGCGCCAGGTGTGTGCGGAGCGGGCCGTCCAGGAGAGCGCAAGACGCGGATGCAGCTTGTTGTCGCGGCCCCGGGTGGTGAGGGTGTCGAACATGTTGATCAGGGCGTTCATCGACACCATGTCGCCCTGTTTCTGCGGGTCCATCGTGGTGGCGTCGCTGGGCTGCGAGACCCGCAGGACATTGCCGGCACTGCCCGCGGGGTCGGCACCACACCCCGTCAGGAGAGCAGGGGCGGCGACGGCCGGGACGAGCAGACCGCCGAGCCGCACCACGTCGCGGCGGGACGGGTGGTTGCGGTCCACGGCCCACCCCTGACGTATTCGTTCCATTGAACAACACTTCCGTTCCGGAAGATGGAATGCGATGGGGTTAAGCTAGGCGTCATGCCGAACACGGTCAACACCCGATCGAGCGAGCAGGAGCCCGGGAAGGGCCCCGTCGACAAAGCGATGGAGGTACTGGAGGCACTGGTACAGGCGGGCGGCCCGCACCGCCTCGGCGAGATCGCGCGGCGCACCGGGCTCACCAAGCCGACGGTCCACCGCCATCTGCGGACCATGGCCGAATACGGCTTCGCCCAGCCCGCGGACGGCGGCAGTTACCGCGCCGGGCCCCGGCTGCTGGGCCTGGCCGCCGCGGCGCTGGACACCGGGGACGACCTCCGGCTGGTGCGCCCCGCGCTGGCCGATCTGCGCACCCGCACCGGCCTGCTCGCGTACTACGCGGTACGCCACCGGGCGACCGCCGTCCACCTGGAGCAGTCGGAACCGGTACGCGGGTACCGGCTGAGCACCCGGCCGGGCGGCGAGACCCCGCTGTACTGCACCGCGGCGGGCCTGGCGATGCTCTCGGCACTGCCGGACACAGAGGTGGCGGCGGTGCTCGAAGAGACCCCGCTCATCGCCCTCACCTCGCGCACGCCCACCGAACCGGACGCGATCCGGGAGGAGTTGGCCCGTACGGCGGAGCGGGGTTACGCGGTCGACGACGAGTACCACGAGCAGGACGTCCGCGCGGTGGCCGCGCCGGTGACGGACGGGGACGGGAGGGTGGTGGGCGCGATCGGCGTCTCGGGGCTGACCTTCACGCTGGATCCGGAGAGCGCCGGGGTGTTCGGCCCGATGGTGCGCGCGGCGGCCCGTACCGTCTCGGCGGGCCTCGGCAGCGGCGGCCCCACGCTGGGCGTCGTCGGAGGTACGGCGGCGCGCGGAGGTGACCGCGCATGAGCGGCCAGGACAGTACGCACACGGCGGGGGGCGCGGGCCGGCCCGCCCAACTGCTCGCCGCCGGGCGGGAGCGCGGGGTGTACTCGGGAGCGGCCTGGTCGGCCGGTACCGCCGATGGCCCGCTGGACCGGGGCTGGACCGGAACCCGGAGCTGGACCGGTCCCGGGCTCGACGGCAGCGAGCTCTGGGATCTGGCGTCGGTGACGAAACCGATCGCGGGTCTCGCGGTGATGGCCCTCGTCGACGCGGGCGCCCTCGCGCTCACCGACACCGTCGGCGCGCATCTGCCCGGCTACCGGGGCGGCGGCAAAGCAGACCTGACGCTCCATCAACTCATGACGCACACCTCGGGGTTGCCCGGACAGGTGCCGCTCTACCGGGACAACCCGACCCGGGCGGCGCTGCTGGACGCCGTACGGGAGCTGCCGCTGACGGCTCCGCCCGGCACCCGTGTCCAGTACTCGTCGCAGGGCTTCATCCTGCTCGGGCTGATCGCGGAGGCCGCCACCGGACGCCCGCTCGACCGGCTGGTGACGGAACTGGTCTGTGCGCCGCTGGGAATGACGGAGACCTGCTTCACACCGGACGCGGCGGGCCGGGCACGCGCGGTGGCCACCGAGGACTGCCCGTGGCGCGGCCGGGTGGTCACCGGCGAGGTGCACGACGAGAACGCCGTGGTGCTCGGCGGGGTGGCCGCCCACGCCGGGCTCTTCGCCCCGCTGCACGACATGGAACGGCTGGGCCGGTCACTGGCGGGCGGGGCTCGGGAGATCCTGCGCCCCGCCACGTACGCCCTGATGACAGCGGGGCACACGGACGGTCTGGCGCTGCGCAGGGGCCTCGCCTGGCAGGGCCAGGACCCGGCCGGCTCCCCTGTCGGCGACTCCTTCGGGCCCGCTTCGTACGGGCACACCGGCTTCACCGGTACGAGCCTGTGGGTCGACCCGGCGGCCGGGCGGTACGCGGTACTGCTCACCAACCGGGTGCATCCCAGCAGGGACGGGGACGGCATCACCGCGGTACGCCGCGCCTTCCACGACCTGGCGCACACACTCGGACACGAGTGATCCCGGCGGCCGGGACCCGGAGTCCGGGACCCGGCCCGCCCGGGTCACGAGCAGCCGGACCCCGTCACCGGGCGGCCCCGGCGCCCCGGGGAACCGGGGGCCCGGGGAACCGAAGGCCGGGGACCAGATGCCCACCGGACAGCCCGGCTCTGCGCCCGGACGGCTCAGCCCCGCTCCCCCGCCGCCGGGACCGCGCAGCCGTCAGGGCCGCAGACCCCGCCGTCCCCGCCGACCGCCGCGAGCCGGGGCTCCGCGTCCCAGGCCTGGCCGAGCGCCTGGGTGAAGACCTCGGCGGGCTGCGCACCGGACACACCGAACTTCCGGTCCAGCACGAAGAACGGCACGCCGTTGGCCCCCAGTTCGGCCGCCTCGCGCTCATCGGCCCGTACGTCGTCGGCGTAGGCCGTGGGGTCGGCGAGCACCGCGCGTACCGCCCCGGCGTCGAGCCCGGCCTCCACGGCCAGCTCCACCAGATACGCGTCGCCGTCGAACACCGACCGCTCACCGGCGAAGTTCGCCCGGTAGAACAGCCCGATCAGCTCGTCCTGGCGGCCCTGCTCCTTGGCGAGGTGCAGCAGCCGGTGCAGGTCAAAGGTGTTCCCGTGGTCACGGCCCGCCGTGCGGTAGCCGAGCCCCTCCGCACCGGCGTTGGCCGCGATGTTGTTCTCGGCCTCCTGCGCCTGCTGCGGGCTCAGCCCGTACTTCTCGCCGAGCATCTCCAGGACCAGTGCGGTGTCACCCTTCGCCCGCCCCGGGTCGAGCTCGAAGGAACGGTGCACCACCTCGACCTGGTCACGGTGCGGGAAGTCCGCGAGGGCCTTCTCGAACCGGGCCTTGCCCACGTAGCACCAGGGGCAGGCGATATCGCTCCAGATCTCGACGCGCATGTTCTTCATCTCTCCAGAGTCGTACGGCGCGGGAAACCCCGCGCCCCCGGTGAGAACAGGTGCGCGGGCCGGCGCATTCCCCCGGGCGTGCCTGTTCGGCCGCCTCTTGCTGATCTTGCTTGCGCAAAGGACCGTCCCTATGCGGGATCAGACTGTCCGCGGACGGCCTGAAACGTCCCTGCCGCGGTGAACGCGTCGGTGACCGGCGCGATGAGCGAGGCGAAGCGGCGGACGCCCGCGTTGCCGATCGGCGCCCACAGCGCGGCGCAGTGCTGGTCCGTCTCCACTTCGATGCGCTCGCGTGCCGCGCGGCCGTCGTCGGTGAGCGCGCCGTAGCAGTCGAGCCAGCCACGCGCGGCGAGGCGTGCCTGCGCCGCGCCCCATTCCTCGTCGTTCCACTGCCGGGTCGTCTGCGCGAGGGCTCTCGGAAGGGTGCCGGTCGCGGTGTGCAGCACGAGGCAGTCGCACGGGCCGAGGCCGTTGTCGGCGAGTACGACGAGGTGGGCGTCACCACGCCACTCGCGCGCCACCGTGATCTGCTGCCACAGCGCGACGAGAGGATCGGAGGGAAGCGGGAGCGAGGCGTTCGCGGCGGCGAGCACCTTGCCGGCGTAGTCGGCACCGGCGACGACCGGGCCGATCAGCGCATGTGCCTGGGCGAGGTGGTCGTCCGTGAGAGATACGCCGACGCGCCGCATCGCCCGTCCGGCGGCCAGGAAGCGGGCGGCCTGCCACCGCTCGGGCGGCGCCGCGTCCCACACGCCCGCCATGGCCTGCACCGCCCGGGGGCTGAAGTTGTAGAAGGCCGCGAGTGTGACACGCCACGGAACCGCACCCATCGCGGCCGACCGGAGGGCCAGATACACCGGCCCGTAGTCGGTCACGCCGAGTTCGGCCGCCTGCTCGGCGCCCTCGGGAGCGAGGTAGATGAACAGGTGGGCGGCGCTGACGGCGCGGCTGACGTCACGGACGGCGCTGAGGTCCAGCGGGCCGTCGCCGGTGCGGACGGACGAGTCCGCACCGGGGAGGCGGGCACAGGGGTCGTCGGAAGACACAGCGGTCCTTCCTTTCCGGGCGGAGCGCCCTGATCGGTACCGAATCGACCATAACATCGATAATCGATTATCAAGTGGATCGTCTAGGATGGGCTCATGACTCAGACGGCGCACTCCTCGACCCCGCCGGGGAAGCAGATGCTTTCCGAGCAGGTCTACGCACACCTGCGGGACGCGATCATGCGCGGGGACCACGCCCCCGGCGCCCCCCTCAAGCCGCAGGATCTTGCCAGGGAGCAGGGCGTGAGTCTGGCCGTGGTGCGCGAGGCGCTCGTGCGGGTGGTCGGCGAGGGGCTCGCCGACCGGTTGCCCAACCGCGGTTTCGCGGTCCCGGCCTTCTCCGACCGACGCTGGCAGGAGATCGCGGAAGCCCGCCGGACCGTCGAGCCGGTCGTACTGCGCATGTCGATCGAGCGCGGCGACGTCGACTGGGAGGCCCGGGTGCGGGCCGCGCACCACCGTCTGGTGCGCACTCCCGCGTACGGGCCGGCGGAGGGCGAGTACTACACCAGCGCCTGGGCCGAGGCTCACCGGGGCTTCCACCGCACGTTGCTGGAGGGGTGCGGCAACCGCGCACTGCTGGAGACCTTCGACCGGCTGTGGACCGCGAGTGAGCTGGCCCGCCGTTGGTCGGCACACCGCAACCCCGGCCGGGACGGCGCCGAGGAACACCGCAGGCTGGAGGAGGCGGCGCTGGCCCGCGACGCCGACACCGCAGCCGCGGTCCTGGTCCAGCACCTCACCCTGACCGCGGCCGCGCTGACCGACGATCCCGGCCGGGCCACCCGGGCCTGACACCACAACCGCGAGGCCGGGGTGGGAGTTCGTGTACAGGCCGAACCGGCCGCAGGGGTTCACGCGGGCCGAGAACGACCGGGACAGGGCCCGCCGGTCCGCGCCGGTGAGCCGCTTGCGCCACCTCTCCTCGCTCAGGACGCGAAGGCCGCCTCAGGACGCGAAGGCCGCCCCGCCGGGCCGCAGATGGCCCACGGCGCTCCGCTTTCGGGCGACTCCGCGGCCCGGTGCCCCGCCGTGCGCCGTCCGGGTGGCCGACCATCGCAGGCGGTCGCGGCCCCGCCCCGGCCGCGGAGCGTCCGACCACCGGGAGACCGCCGTGCACATCCTGCTCCTCGCGAGCGCCTTCAACAGCCTGACGCAGCGGGTCCACGCCGAGCTGCGGGACCACGGCCACACCGTGCCCGTCGCCCTCGCGCTGCCCGACCCCGCCGTGCACGACACGGCGCTCCGGGAGGCCGTCCGCAGGCACCGGCCCGAGCTGATCGTCGCCCCGCTGCTGAAGACGGCCGTCCCGCGGGACATCTGGGAGGCGCACACCTGCCTGGTCGTGCATCCGGGGCCGGTCGGCGACCGGGGACCCTCGTCTCTGGACTGGGCGATCCACGAGGGCGTGACCCGGTGGGGCGTCACCGTTCTGCAGGCCGGCGCGGTCATGGACGGCGGGGACGTGTGGGCCACCGCCGACTGCCCGGTGCCCGCGGTGGGCAAGAGCGACCTCTACCGCAACGAGATCTCCGACGCCGCGCTGCGCGCCGTCCAGCGGGCCGTCGAGCGCTTCGCGTCCGGAACATATGTGCCGGAGCCGCAGCGGCCCCGGCCCGTGCGGCACGGCATCGCCCGCACCCGGCCGTATCTCCGGCAGGAGCAGCGCCGCGTCGACTGGCGGGCGGACCCCACCGACCTGGTGGTACGCAAGCTGCGCGCCGCCGACTCGAACCCCGGGGTACGGGACGGACTGCTCGGCGGTGAGTGGTTCCTGCACGGCGGCCACCCGGAGGACGGGCTGCGCGGCCGGCCGGGAGAGCTGCTGGCCACCCGTGACGGCGCCGTCTGCCGGGCGACGGCCGACGGGGCGGTGTGGATCCCCGAGCTGCGGCCCCGGCGGGCCCCGGGCGAGCCGCCCGCGTACAAGCTGCCCGCCACCGTCGCGCTCGGCGACCGGCTCCCGGAGCTGCCCGAGCTGCCCGCGCCCCGGTGGCCGGAGGACCCGGGCCGCACCTGGAGCGACATCCGGTACCGGGAGGAGGGGCAGGCCGGGATCCTCACCTTCGGGTTCCCCGGCGGCGCGATGAGCACCGGGCAGTGCCGGCGGCTGCTCGCCGCCTACCGGGCCGCGCTCACCCGGCCGACATCCGTCCTGGTGCTGGGCGGCGGCCGGGACTTCTTCAGCAACGGCATCCACCTCAACGTGATCGAGGCGGCCACCGATCCGGCGGCGGAGTCCTGGGCCAACATCAACGCCATGGACGACCTGGTGGAGGCCGTGCTGCGGACCACCGACCGTCTGGTGGTCTCCGCCGTCGGCGGCAACGCCGCGGCGGGCGGGGCGATGCTGGCGCTGGCCGCCGACGAGGTCTGGTGCCGGGCGGGCGCGGTGCTGAACCCGCACTACCGGCTGATGGGTCTCTACGGATCCGAGTACTGGACCCGTTCCCTGCCGCGCCGTACGGGTGCGGACGTCGCGGCGGAGCTGATGCGGCGCGCGCTTCCGGTCAGCGCGGCAGCCGGGCAGCGTATCGGTCTGGTGGACCGCATCGTCGAGTGCGGCCCGCAGGACTTCCCGGCCTCGGTCACCCGTATCGCGGCGCGCCTGGCGTCGTCATCCGGCGCGCAGTCACGGGCCGCCGCCAAGAAGGCGGAGTTCGACCGCGAGGAGGCGCTCAGGCCACTGGCGGCGTACCGGGCGGACGAACTGGCCCGGATGGCCGCCACCTTCGACGATCCGGACGCGCCGTACCACGCGCTGCGCCGGGCGTTCGTGCGGAAACTTCCCCTGACGCGCACCCCCGCCCACCTCGACGTCCACCGGCCGGGGCAGCGGGGAGCGGCACCGGCCGACGAGGCGTGACAGGCACCGGTCGCGGCGCGGGCCTCAGCTCCGGGGCACCGGAGCGGGCCTCAGCCCCGGGCTACTGCGGCCGGGACGTCCAGCCGCAGACAGAGGTGGTCGCCGCCTGGCTCGCCGGCCGCCGGCTCGTCCGGCAGCCACCCGTGCCGGGCGTAGAACCGCTGGGCGCGCAGGTTGTGTTCGTACACGTCGAGCCTGGCCTCCCGCACCGCGTCCCGCTGCCAGGCGGCCACCACGGCGTCGTGCAGGGCTCCCCCGATGCCCCGGCTCCAGCGGGCCGGGTCGACGTGGAACTGCTTGAGGACCATGTCCCCCTCGACGGCCCGGAACGACGTGACCGCGGCGACGATGCCCCCGGTCTCGGCGCAGAGCACCTCACCGTCCGGCCGGGCGATCGCGGCGGCCCAGCCTTCCCGCACCTGGGCGTGGACCCCGGGGCTCGCGTACTCCTCGACCGGTATGCGCCCTTCGTAGTACGTGGCACGGGCCGCCGCGTGGAGTGCGGCGATGGTGTCGATGTCCTCCGGGCGGGCCGGTCGGATCAGAGAGACGGATGTCATGGTGGAGGGGACGCGGCCGGTTCCGCAGCGGTTGCAGGACGGCCGCGGGAGCGGCGCGCCCCCTCGCCCCGCCGTCAACTCCCGTCGCGCAGCGCCCTGAACGCGTGGTCCCGGTAGGCGAGCGAGTCGAACGTCACCGCACAGCCGTCCGCCATCGGGCACTGGGCGAGGAAGCCGATCCGGGCGGCGGCTGCCGCGTCGGCGTCGCCGAGGGCGAAGAACCGGACGAAGGTCCAGCGTTCGCCGTCCTCCGACGCGTGGAAGGCGAATGCCTTTCCGGTGCGGCTGATCCGCAGCCAGACGCTGTCGCCCGCCACCACCGACGAGTTGACGTCGTCGGAGTACCCCCTGGTCACGACCGAGCAGACGGTGGGGATGTCCGGGGAGAGTTCGAAGCAGAGCTTGGCCCACTCCCGTTCGCCGGTCTCCAGATAGAGCGCGCCCGCGTCCCCGGCCCCGGCGAACCGGGCCGTCACCCTGGCGATCAGCTGGAAGTCGCCGGGCGGCGGCGTACCGAGCAGCCTGGGCGCGTCCGAAGCGGGGTCGGGCGAGTCTCCCGAAGGGGGTACGAACAGGTCCTCGCAGGCCCCGGCGCGCACCGCGAGCGTCCCCTCCCGGTACGACCAGGGGGCCTGCGGGCCCTCCGGGGCCAGCGGGAAGGGCAGCTCGGGCAGCCGGGTCACCGGGGCCACCCGGCTCTGCGGGGTCATTCGGGCCGCCCGTCGACACGGCGGGGCAGACCCAGCGGGTTGCTCTCGCGCAGCTCCGGCGGGAGCAGCGCGTCGGGGGTGCCCTGGTACGCGACCGGGCGCAGCCAGCGCTCGACGGCGGTGCCGCCGACCGATGTCGAGGTGGAGGTGGTGGCCGGGTAGGGGCCGCCGTGGTGCTGGGCGGGGGCGACCGCGACCCCGGTGGGCCAGCCGTTGACCAGTACCCGTCCGGCGAGCGGGGTGAGCTGGTCGAGCAGCGCGGCGGCATCGGCGGCCCCGTCCGCGCCGTCCCCCGCGGCCTCGGCCGTGGAGACCTGGAGGGTCGCGGTGAGATTGCCCGGCAGCCGGGAGAGCACCGCGGTGATCTCGTCGGCCGAGCCGTACCGTGCGACGACCGTGACCGGGCCGAAGCACTCCTCCAGGAGCAGATCGTGCTCGCCGTCGTCGGCGAGCAGCCCGGCGGACAGCGTCAGGAAGCCCGCGCTGACGGTGTGCTCGCCGCCCGCCCCTGGCGTGACCGGGGCGTCGACCCCGGTCAGGGCGGCCCGTTCGCGTACGCCCGCGAGGAAGTTCTCCCGCATCCGGTGGTCGAGGAGAACACCGGCCTCGCTGTTGCTGACCGCGGCGGTCAGCGCCTCGACCAGGGCGTCGCCGGCCGGACCGGTGGGCGCGAGCACGAAGCCCGGCTTCACACAGAACTGGCCGGTGCCGAGGGTGACCGAGCCCGCGAGCCCCGCGCCGATCTCGTCGGCCCGCTCGGCGGCCGCCGCCTCCGTGACCACGACCGGGTTGAGCGAGCCCAGCTCACCGTGGAAGGGGATCGGGACCGGCCTGGCGGCAGCCGCGTCGAAGAGGGCGCGACCCCCGCGCACCGAGCCGGTGAATCCGGCCGCCGCGACCAGCGGGTGCTTGACGAGCGCCACCCCGGCGTCGAAGCCGTGCACCACGGAGACCACCGCAGGGTCGAGTCCGACCTGCTCGGCGGCCCGGTGCAGCACGGCGGCGCAGAGCTCCGACGTGGCGGGGTGGTCGGGGTGCGCCTTGACGACCACCGGGCAGCCGGCCGCGAGCGCGCTCGCGGTGTCGCCGCCGGGCACCGAGAAGGCCAGCGGGAAGTTGCTCGCCGCGTACACCGCGACCACGCCCAGCGGCAGCTTGTACCGGCGCAGGTCGGGCCGGGGCGGGGTGGCGCCGGCGTCCGGGTGGTCGATACGGATGTCGAGGAAGGAGCCCTCGTCGACCACGTCGGCGAAGGCCCGGAACTGGGCGGTGGTGCGGGCGAGTTCACCGGTGAGCCGGCCGGGTCCGAGCGCCGTCTCGGCGTCGGCGGCCTCGATGACATGGGGCCCTGCCTCGTCGAGCAGGTCGGCGGCGGCGCGCAGCAGGGCTGCCCGTACTCTACGGTCGGCGAGTGGCGCACGTGCGGCATGGGCGGCGCGGACCACCTGGTCCACCTCGCCGGTCGTGGCCTCCACCGCGACCTGCTCACGCTGCTTCCCGGTTCGGGGGTCGACACTCCAGACTGGTGTTGCTGCCACCGCGAACGTCCTCCCAGATCCACTGCCGCAAACCACTGCCGCACCACGGGTTGTTCGGTAAAGTT
Source organism: Streptomyces sp. NPDC054757 (assembly GCF_053612185.1). NCBI lineage: Bacteria > Bacillati > Actinomycetota > Actinomycetes > Kitasatosporales > Streptomycetaceae > Streptomyces > Streptomyces sp. NPDC054757. The sequence continues at coordinate 4,779 of NZ_JBSHBW010000026.1, read as the reverse complement.
GTTCGGTATTCTGAACAAAGTTCCCGATGGTGAATTCCCCCGGAACTCTAATAACGCGCGTTCAGCATTGACAAGAGGGGCCGAGTCGAATGTCGACTGCCGAGACAGCAGGTGGGGCGCAGGTCAAGTCCGCGGTGCGGACGGTGGAATTGCTGGAGTACTTCGCCGGGCGCCCCGGTATGCACTCGCTCGCATCCGTCCAGGAGGCCGTCGGGTACCCCAAGTCCAGCCTCTACATGCTGCTGCGCACGCTGGTGGAGCTGGGCTGGGTGGAGACCGACGCGACCGGCACCCGGTACGGCATCGGCGTACGCGCCCTGCTGGTCGGTACGTCGTACATCGACGGCGACGAGGTCGTCGCGGCGGCCCGCGCCACCCTGGACCGGCTCTCGGACGACACGACGGAGACCATCCACCTCGCCCGCCTCGACGGCACCAACGTCGTCTATCTGGCCACCCGCCAGTCGCAGCACTATCTGCGCCCCTTCACCCGGGTCGGCCGCAGGCTGCCCGCGCACTCGACCTCGCTGGGCAAGGCGCTGCTCGCCACTCACAGTGACGAGCAGGTCCGCAAGATGCTGCCGGAGACCCTGCCGCAGCTGACCGAGCACACCCTCACCGACCGCGAGAAGCTCATCGAGGAGCTGCACCTCGTCCGGGAGCAGGGGTACGCGGTGGACCGCGAGGAGAACACCCTAGGGCTGCGCTGCTTCGGTGTCGCGATCCCCTACCGGACCCCCGCCCGCGACGCGATCAGCTGCTCGGTGCCGGTGGCCCGGCTCACCCCGGGCCATGAGCAGATGGTCAAGGACGCGCTCTTCGACGCCCGCGACCGGCTGACCCTGGCCACCCGGCGGCTCTGACCGGTCCCGCCGGCCCGTCCGAGCGTCCCGGAGGCCCGGATGAGAGATCGCTGAGAATCCCGCCGGAGGGGAACGGCGCCGCCGCTCCCGTTCGTCCTCTTACGGGATGAACAAGACAATCAGGCGCGCCTCGGTCTTCTGCCTGCTCCTGGTCCTCGCCCTGCTCGGGCGGGCGACCTGGGTGCAGGCGTACGAGACCAAGGCCCTCGCAGACAACAAGAACAACCGCCGGACCGCCATAGCCCAGTACGCGAACCCGCTGGGCGACATCGTCGTGGGCGGCAAACCGGTCACCGGGTCGAAGCGGACGGACAGCGGTGACCTCGCCTACCGGCGTACGTACACCGATGGCGACCTGTACTCGGCCGTGACCGGGTACAGCTCGCAGGCGTACGGATCGACGCAGCTCGAAGGGATCTACAGCGATGTCCTCGACGGGACGGACACCCGGCTGAAGAACCCGGTCGACGCCCTCACCGGCAAGCAGACCGCGCCCGGTGACGTCCTCACGACGATCGATCCCGCCGTGCAGAAGGCGGGATACGAGGCGCTCGGCAGCAAGAAGGGCGCGGCCGTCGCCATCGACCCGAAGAGCGGCCGGATCCTCGGCATGGTCTCCACGCCGTCCTACGATCCGTCGAAGATCAGCGGTACGACGGACGGCGACGCCTGGAAGCAGCTGACCGGCGACAAGAGCCAGCCGATGCTCAACCGTGCGCTGCGCCAGCCGCTGCCCCCGGGGTCGACCTTCAAGCTGGTGGTCGCGTCGGCCGCGCTGGAGGACGGGCTCTTCTCCTCGATCGACGAGAAGACCGACAGCCCCGACCCGTACCGGCTCCCCGGCACGACCACGGACCTCACCAACGAGAGCGCCTCCGACCCCTGCGAGAACGCGACGCTGCGCACCGCCCTCGAATACTCCTGCAACACCGTCTTCGCCAAGGTCGCCGACGACCTGGGCCAGGACAAGGTGCGGGCGATGGCGGAGAAGTTCGGCTTCAACGACTCCAAGCAGGACGTGCCGGTGCGCGCGTGGCCGAGCACCTACCCCTCGCACATGGACAAGGCGCAGACGGCGCTGAGCGGCATCGGCCAGTTCGATGTGACGGCGACCCCGCTCCAGATGGCGATGGTGACGTCCGCCCTGGCGAACGGCGGGATGATGGCCGGTCCGCACATGGTCTCCAAGGTGACGGACGGTGACGGCAACACCCTCCAGTCCTACGAGAAGGAGCCGTCGAAGCGGATCGTCTCGGCGTCCACCGCGTCCCAGCTGCAGAGTGCGATGCAGACGGTCGTCGAGCAGGGCACGGGGTCGAGCGCGAAGGTCCCCGGCGCGGTGGTGGGCGGCAAGACCGGCACCGCGCAGCACGGTGTGAACAACAGCAAGACGCCGTACGCCTGGTTCACGTCGTACGCGAAGGACAAGTCGACCGGCAAGGAGGTGGCGGTCGCGGTGCTGGTGGAGGACTCGGACGCGGCCCGCGCCGAGGTCAGCGGGAACGGTCTCGCGGGGCCGGTGGCGCAGAAGATGATGGCGGCGGCGCTGAAGAAGTAGCGGTCCGGTGATCCGCCGGCGCCCGCGGCGGGCGGTCCTGGCCGTAGGGTGCCGCCATGGTCATACGACTGCCCCGCTCCCCGTCCGGCTGGACCATGGCCGTCTTCGGCGTACTCGCCGTCGTGCTGGGCGCCTTGGGCCTGATCTCCCCCGACACGCTGCTCAGGACCATGGGCTTCGCCGCCCCCGCGTCCGGCCGCCCGTCGTCCGACTACACCCGGACCTTCATCACGGCCTCCTCGATGGCCGCGGTGAACATGGGCGTGTACTACGTCCTGGCGGCGGCCGCCGACTGGCGGGCCTTCTTCCGCTGGACGGTCCCGTTCCGGCTGCTGACCTTCGCGGTCTTCACCACAGCCGTGCTGTCCGGCCGCGCGCCGGCCGGGTTCATCGGCGTGGGGCTGTGGGAGGGGACCGGTGCGGTCGTGACGGGGGTGGCGCTGCGGTACGAGACGGTCAGGGCACGGCGTACGGCTCCGGCCCCGACGGTCTGACGGGGCCGGAGCGGGTCCGGCCGGACGGGACAGGACCGGACCTCGCCGCACCGGTTACGGCAGGAAGTACATCGGGTTCGGGAGCTTGTACGTCTTGTCGGCGTAGCCGCCGCTGAGGTCGGAGTACTGGTCACCGAAGTTGGCGACGATGCGGTAGCCGAGCGACTCGATGTGCTTCCTGGTCCCGGCCTTGAACTGGACCGTGGTGCAGGTCCACTTGGGCTGTGCGCAGCTCAGATAGGACGGAGCGGCGGTCTGGTCCTTGAGGTAGAAGTGGGACCTGTCCACCGGCACCTGGTAGCCGGCCCGGGTCAGGTTGGTGGCCGACGCGGTGCGCTGCGACTCGTCGCGTCCGGTGAGGAAGAAGACCGTGACACCCTTCTTCGCTGCGTAGTTGACGACGCCGGGCATCCCGAAGACACCGATCGACCGTGCGCTCTGGACGTAGTCGTTGAAGGCGGTCGCGTTGTAGGCGAAGCCGTTCTTCTTCTCCCAGTCGTAGGTGAGGAGCGTGGTGTCGTCCACGTCGAGCACGATGGCGGGCTTGCGGCCGTGCCCGTTGTGGTGGGCGGCCTCCGCGATCTGCCGCTTCGCCCGTGCCTCGATACCGGCGACCTGCTTGGCGTAGTTGCTCTTCGGTGAGGCCTGGTAGGCGCCCGACGCGTCGGGCTTGCCGCCGTAGTAGGCGGTGATGCTGTCCTCGACCTTGGTGATGTTCGGGATCTCGCGGTCCGTCCGCGGCACGGAGTTGTCGGCCGTGGCGACGCCGATGCCGTAGAGGGCGCTGCCGGCCGCGGCGAGGGCGACCGTGGCGGCGGAGATCCTGGCGAGTCTGGAGGGCATACGCGTGTGCTCCGGTTCTGGTGGTGACGGACTGCAGGTCACTGGTTGTCTACGCGCATCACATGGAGTGCACAAGACTCTTTGCGGATCTGTTGCGGAGAAACCCGGTTGCGGCGTGCGGGGCCCGGCTGTTGGGTGACCGGATGGATCTCGAAGCGGTACGGGCGGCGTTCGATCTCCGGATGCGGCGGGACGCGCCGCCGGAGGGACCCGGCAGTGTGGTCGAGCGGGTCGGCGATGTGGTGCGGCAGACCGGTCCGGACGCCGGCAGCTGGAACGGCGTCGTCTGGTCGGCCCTGGACGCGGCCGGAGCCGATGCGGCCATCGCCGGGGAGGTGCGCCATTTCACCGCGCTGGACCGGGAGTTCGAGTGGAAGCTGTACGCCCATGACGGCCCGGCCGATCTGGCGGACCGGCTCCTGGCGGCCGGGTTCGTGCCCGAGCCGCCGGAGACGCTGATGGTCGCGGAGGTCCGGGCGCTGCCGGCCGAGGTGCGGCTGCCCGAGGGGGTAGAGCTGCGGCCCGTCACCGATGCCGCCGGGGTGGCCCTCATGACCCGCGCGCACGAGGCGGCGTTCGGCGAGGACGGCTCACGGATCCACCACCAGGTCCTGGCCCGGCTGACCGATGACCCGGATTCGCTGGTGGCGGTGGTGGCGATGGCCGGTGACGAGCCGGTCTGTGCGGCGCGGATGGAGTTCCGTCCGGGCACGGGGTTCGCCAGTCTCTGGGGTGGCGGTACGGCCCCGGCCTGGCGGGGGCGCGGCATCTACCGCGCCCTGATCGCCCACCGGGCGGGGATCGCAGCGGCGCGCGGTGTCCGCCTCCTCCAGGTCGACGCGTCCGACGACAGCCGCCCGATCCTCCAGCGGCTGGGCTTCGCCGCGCTGACCACGACGACTCCGTATGTGTACGGGGCACGGAGCTAGGGTCTGTCCGGCCGATCTTCGTGGATCAGTCCGCGGCGTCTGGTGCGGTGCCTCGCAAGGCGGAGGATCGCCCCTGTACTGGACGTACCGGG
>NZ_JBSHBW010000025.1:0-110863 GCF_053612185.1 Streptomyces sp. NPDC054757 | reverse complement strand
GGGCCGGGGAGAGACTCCCCGGCCCGCCCCTTCTCCGCGCTCCCCGCCTACCGCTCCAGCGACACATCCGCCACGATGGGCCGATGGTCGGACGCGAGCGTGTCGGGTACCTCGGCGCCGCGCACCCCCACCCCCCGCGACACCGCCACATAGTCGATCCGCTGCACCGGATTCAGCGCGGGAAACGTCGGCGCCCCCGGGTCCACATCCGTCAGTTCACGCCAGAGCGGCGCCAGTTCGGGTGCGTCCGGGGTGGCGTTGAAGTCGCCCAGGAGGATCTTGCGGTGGTGGTCCCGCCCCATGATGCGGCGGGTCTCGGCGACCTGGCTCACCCGTACGGAGGGGTCGGCGCGGTAGTCCAGATGCGTCACATACACATGGAGCGGTACGCCCTTCACCCGCAGATCGACCTCACCGAAGCCGGGCGCGGGCGCCGGGACCGGGTCCGGGTCCTGGGTGGAGAGGCGGGTGATCTCGTGGTTCACGGCCTTCAGGATGCGGTACCTGGAGAGCACCGCCACGCCGAACTCCCGCCCGCCGACGCGGTATATCGGCGCGAAGTACACCCGCATCCCGAGCCGTTCCGCCAGCTCACCCGCCACATCCCGCCACTCGCTGCGCGCGGCCCAGTGGACGTCGACCTCCTCCAGGCCGATCACGTCCGCGTGCAGCGCACGCAGGGCGGACGCCTGCCGGTCCAGGTCGAAGACGTTGTCCATCCCGGCGCCCGCGTGGATGTTGTACGAGGCGATCCGCAGCGGAACATCACGGCTGCGGGCGCGCTCGGGGTGCTCCTGCGCCCGTACACCCGTCTGCCCCTGCTTTTGCCCCTGCGCGTGGGCCTGCGCCTGAGCCGGGGGCACGGCCAGCGCCGCCAGGAGGCCGGAGACCAGAAGCACTTCAGCAACACGACCAGTCAGCTTCATCGGACGTCACTACCCGCAAGCGGATCGGCGCAAAACGAATGTACACCGTAGAAGGATTTCCCTTACGGTGTACGACTCCACGGTCGGCCCGGCCGTACGGGACCCGGCAGACCACATCAGCTCCGCTCCCGCCCCACCCCTCCACACCCAGGAGTCGGCATGACGGCCACCGCAGCCGAGCACGAGAGCACCGCCGCCCGGCACCCCCAGCGCTGGGTGATCCTCGGCGTGATCTGTCTGGCCCAGCTCACCGTGCTGCTCGACAACACCGTCCTCAACGTCGCGATCCCGTCGCTCACCCGCGATCTGCGCGCGTCCACCGCGGACATCCAGTGGATGATCAACGCGTACTCACTCGTGCAGTCGGGCCTGCTGCTCACCGCGGGCAGCTCCGCCGACCGCTACGGCCGCAAGAAGATGCTGATCGCGGGCCTCACGCTGTTCGGCGCCGGGTCGCTCGTCGCGGGGCTCGCCCACTCCACCGGACAGCTGATCGCCGCCCGCGCGGGCATGGGCGTCGGCGGCGCGCTGCTGATGACCACCACCCTGGCCGTCGTCGTCCAGATCTTCGACAACACCGAGCGGGTCAAAGCCATCGGCCTCTGGTCCACGGTCAATTCACTCGGTTTCGCCGCCGGGCCGCTCATCGGCGGTGCGATGCTCGACCACTTCTGGTGGGGCGCGATCTTCCTGGTCAACATCCCGGTGGCCGTCGTCGCGCTGGCCGCGGTCGTCTCCCTCGTACCGGAGTCGAAGAACCCGTCCGGAGAGCGTCCCGATCTGCTCGGTGCGCTGCTCTCCACCGTCGGGATGACCGCGGTCGTGTACGCGATCATCTCGGGCCCCGCCCACGGCTGGACCTCGGCCCATGTCCTCCTCTCGGCTGCCATCGGCATCGTCTTCCTGGCCGGGTTCACCGCCTGGGAACTGCACATTCCGTTCCCCATGCTGGACATGCACTTCTTCCGCGACCAGCGCTTCGTCGGCGCCGTCGCCGGGGCGATCCTGGTCGCCTTCGGTATGGGCGGTTCGCTCTTCCTGCTCACCCAGCATCTGCAGTTCGTGCTCGGCTACGGGCCGCTGGACGCGGGGCTGCGGACGGCGCCCCTGGCGCTGACCATCGTGGCGCTGAACCTCACCGGGGTCTCGGCCAGGCTGCTGCCCCGGCTCGGTACGCCCGGCACCATCGCCGTCGGGATGACCGCGCTCGCCGCCGGTCTGGTGGCCATCGCGCTGCTCGGCGGGGACAGCTACCCGGGGATGCTGCTGGGGCTTGTGGTGATGGGCGCGGGCATCGCGTGTGCCATGCCCGCGATGGCCAACGCGATCATGAGCGCGATCCCGCCGGAGAAGGCCGGGGTCGGAGCGGGTGTCAACGGCACCCTGGCCGAATTCGGCAACGGCCTGGGCGTCGCCGTGCTCGGCGCCGTACTCAACTCCCGCTTCGCCGCTCTCCTGCCGGCGGCGCTGGGGGCCTCCTCGCTGCCCGCCGCTCTCGCCGCCGCCGACGGGCCGGGCGAGCGCGGCAGGGTGGCGGACGCTTTTGCCTCCGGTTTGCAGACGAGTCAACTGGTGGGCGCCGCAGCGGTACTTGCGGGCGGCCTGCTCGCCGCGGTGCTGCTCCGCAGGGCCGAGCGGGCAGACTCACCGGTAACAGCGGCCTAACATCGACACCGGTACCGGTGGATCCACACGTTCCGGAGGAGGCGCGCCATGGTGACTGCGGCCGACCGCGCGAAGGGTCCCGCGCGGACCAGTGTCTGGCTGGGCGAAAAGGTGACGCGCACCCGCAGAACGGATCAGCCGGACGGGCTCGACCTGGACAAGATCACCGCGGCGACGGTCCGGCTGCTGGACTCGGAGGGCCTCGCGAAGTTCTCCATGCGCCGGCTCGCCGCCGAACTGGGCGTCACGGCGATGTCGGTCTACTGGTACGTGGACACCAAGGACGACCTCCTCGAACTGGCCCTGGACGCGGTGATGGGCGAACTGACGCTGCCCGGGCAGGCGGACGGGGAGGAGGGCGGGGACAAGGCCGGAGCCGAGCCCGAAGCCGCCGGGGTCGGGAACGAGCCCGAAGCCGACTGGCGGCTTCAGCTGCGCCGCCTCGCCGCCGGATACCGGAGCGTCCTGGTCCGCCACCCCTGGGTCTCCCCGCTGGTCGGGGTGTTCCTCAACATCGGCCCGCACGCGGTGGAGTTCTCGTCGGCCGCCCAGGACGTGATGCGCAGCGCCGATCTGCCGCTGCGCGGCCAGACCGGGGGCCTCGCCGCTGTCTTCCAGTTCGTCTACGGATTCGGCACCGTCGAGGGCCACTTCAGGGACCGCTGTGCCAGGGCCGGGATGACCCAGGACGAGTACCACCAGCACGCCATGGGCACCATCAGCGAACAGCCCTCCCTGCGGCGGACGTTCGAGCAGGCCCAGGACGTGATCGCGGCGCGCGGCGGTGACACGGTCGAGGAGATGCGGGAGCGCGACTTCGACTTCGCCCTCGACCTGCTGATCGCGGGCATCGAGGCCAAACGGGGCGAGGACCCGGGGCTTCCCGGGACATGAGCCCCACCGGCCGCCGCGGGCGGGCCGCCGCGCTGTGACCGGAGTACGGCGGCGGCCCCGTGGCGCGGGTCTCAGCTGTCCTCGGCGAGCCGGGCAGGGAAGCCGCCGGTCGCGATCGGGCTCCACCGTTCCGGGGTGATCCGGATGATCGACTTGCCCTGCTCGACCATGGCCGCGCGGTACTCGTCCCAGTCCGGGTGCTCGCCGGAGATGTTCCGGAAGTACTCCACCAGCGGTTCCACCGAGTCAGGCGAGTCGATGACCTCGCCCGTTCCGTCGATCTGGACCCAGGGGCCGTTCCACTCGTCCGACAGCACGATGACGCTCACCCGGGCGTCGCGCCGTACGTTGCGGGTCTTGGCGCGCTCGGGGTATGTCGAGAGGACGATCCGCCCCGAGTCGTCCACCCCGCAGGTCAGCGGGGAGCCCTGGGGGCGGCCGTCGGAGCGGGTGGTGAGCAGGATCGCCCGGTGCCTGGGGCGTACGAAGTCGAGCAGTGCGGGCAGTTCCACGGTGGTGTTGGTCGCGATGTTGGGTGCCATGGCTGCACGATACGTCGCACCGTCAGGACCGGCCGGGCGGACGCGGGCAGCGGCTACCGCGCGGACCGTACGGCAGGCGCGGGCAGCGGAGAGCCCGGCCCCGCAGCGCGAGGGGTGAAGCGCTGCGGGGCCGGGCCCTGGGCTGTGCTGCGGTACCACGGCTGCGCCGCGGACCCGCCTGCCGGTCACACCGCAGGCAGCGAGTCCCCCTGCACGGCCTGGATGTCCAGCTCGACCTTGAGCGTCGTGCCGATGGCCGAGATGCCCGCCTGGACGACCTGGTTGTAGTTCATCGCGAAGTCCTCGCGGCGCAGTTCGGCCGTCGCGTGGAAGGCCGCGCGTACCCCGCCCCACGGGTCGGGGCCCGTGCCCAGGTAGCTCAGGTTCAGGTCGACCTCGCGGGCGACGCCGTGCAGCGACAGCTGACCGTGGACCGTCCAGCGGTCCGGGCCCGCGGGGGTGATCCCGGTGCTGCTGTAGGTGATCTGCGGGTAGCTCTCGACGTCCAGGAAGTCCGCGGACTTCAGATGGCCGTCCCGCATCCCGTTGCCCGTGTCGATCGAGGCCGTCGCGATGACCGCCTCGACCCGCGACTTCTCTACGTCCTCGGCGATCTCGATGCGGCCCACGAACTCCGTGAACCGGCCGTGCACGCTGGAGATCCCCAGGTGCTGGGCGACCGCCCCCACCGACGAGTGCGCCGGGTCCAGCGTCCAGGTGCCGGGCGGCGGGAGTTCCACACCGCCCTGCCTGGCCAGTACGACCGTGCCGACATCGGCACGGCCGCTCGCCGTGACGAAGGCCGTGGACGCGGCGGGCGCGTAACCGACGGCCGTCACGATCACGGTGTGCGGGCCGGGGGTCAGGGCCGCGTCGGCGCTCACCGTGCCGTCCTCGCCCACCTGCGCCCGCAGTACCTGGGCACCGGTCATGTCGGTCACGGTCACCACGGCGTGCTGAACCGCCCAGCCGTCGCGCGTCCGTACCTGTGCGCGAAGTCCCATCCCGTTCTCTCTCCTTCAAAAAAGTGGGCCCCGGGCGGTGGTGGCGGGCCGTCCCCTGCCCACCACCACCGCGTCCGGGGCTTGAAGGGGCCCGGCCTGGCCCGGCCCCTTCGCGCCCCGCATCCGCTGGGGCAGCCTGGTGACTACTCGCCCGGGTGGGCCAGTTCGATGTCGTGTCCGTCGATGCCGTTGCCCGCGACCGTCAACGAGCCCGCGACCGGCGGGTAACCCGTCGCGATGACCGTGTACTCGCCCGAGTTGAGGTCGGCGAATCCGTAGGCGCCGTCGGTCCCGGTGGTCGCCGTGGCCACCACGTTGCCCGCGGCGTCCACGAGCGTCACCCGGGCGTCGGGCAGCGGGCGCCGGTCGGATCCACCGCGTACGACACCCTGGACCAGCGAACCGGACTCCAGCGCGACCTCGATACGGGTCACGCCCTGGCCGCCGACGTCCACCGGCAGGGCCATCGGCCGGAAGCCGGCCGCGTTCACCGCGACGGTCACCGAGCCGGGGATCATCTCGCCGAAGGTGAAGTCGCCCTGCGCACCGGACTTGCCGGTGGCCAGCACATCGCCGCGCACATCGGTGACGACGACCATCGCGCCCTCGACGGCCTTGCCGCCGTCCGCGGACTTCACGGAACCGACGAGTCCGCTCGTACCGGAGAGGAGGATGTCGTACGACAGTGCCTCGTCCCCGACGGTCACGGTGGAGGCCTGCGGCTGGAAGCCGTCGGCCGACGCGATCAGGACGTACGAGCCGGAGCTCGGCGCGTCCACGGCGTAACCGCCGTCGCCCTGTGCCACCGCGCGGCCCAGCTGGCGCCCGGCCAGCGAGATCAGCGTGACGGCCGCCTGGCCGACGGGTGCGCCCTCGGCGCCCCTGACGACACCGTGGATCGTGATACCTGGGGTGGGAACGGACTGCATCGGCATCGTCTCCTCAGTGGTCGGGACACTCGTGGGGGGAGTGGCGTGGTCCGGCACGTGGCCGGCCGGAACGGCGTTGGTATCAACAGTCTCCGCCATCGCCGCCGGTACGGCGTCGGCGGGTGCTTCCTGCTCGGGCGCACCCACGGCACGGGTCCGCAGCGGGACCTCCTTGATGAAGAGCGTCACCAGGAAGGCGAGCAGCGCACACGCGGCCGCGTACAGGAAGACGTTCGCGACGCCGTGTCCGTACGCGCTCTCCATGATGGAGCGCAGCGGCTGCGGCAGGGCACTGATGTTGGGAACCGATCCGTCGCCCATGCCCTTTCCGGCCAGTGCGGCGCCCTTCGGGCCGAGGTCGTGCAGACCGTCGGTGACGAAGTGCGTGACCCGGTTGGCGAGCACCGCGCCCAGCGCCGAGACGCCGACCGCACCACCGAGGGAGCGGAAGAACGAGACGGTGGACGAGGCCGAGCCGAGGTCCTTCTGGGAGACCTGGTTCTGGGTGCAGAGCACCAGGTTCTGCATCATCATGCCGATGCCGAGACCCATCAGGGCCATGAAGATCGCCACGTGCCAGTACGTCGTGTCGTACCGGATGGTGGAGAGCAGGCCGAGCCCGGCGGTCACCAGCACACCACCGCTGACCAGCCAGATCTTCCACTTGCCTGTCCGGGTGATGAACTGTCCCGAGATGGTCGACGAGATGAACAGACCACCGATCATCGGGATCGTCATCACACCGGACATCGTCGGCGACTTGCCGCGCGCCAGCTGGAAGTACTGGCTGAAGAAGACGGTGCCGGAGAACATCGCGACACCGACGAACAGCGAGCCGATGGAGGCGAGGGTGATCGTCGGGTTGCGGAAGAGCCGCAGCGGGATGATCGGCTCGCTCGCCTTGGACTCGACGAGGACGAAGAGCAGCCCCAGGACGACGGAACCGCCGACCATGGCGCCCGTCTGCCAGGACATCCAGTCGTACTTGTCACCGGCGAAGGTGATCCAGACCATCAGCAGGGAGACGGCGGCGGCGATGAAGAACGCGCCGCTCCAGTCGACCTTGACCTCGCGCTTGATGACCGGGAGCTTCAGGGTCTTCTGCAGAACGATCAGCGCGATGATCGCGAAGGGCACCCCGACGTAGAAGCACCAGCGCCAGCCGAGCCAGCTGGTGTCCGTGATGACACCGCCGAGCAGCGGTCCCGCGACGGTCGCGACTGCGAAGGTCGCACCGAGGTAGCCGCTGTACCGGCCCCGCTCGCGCGGGGAGATCATCGCGGCCATCACGATCTGCGCGAGGGCGGAGAGACCGCCGACGCCGATGCCCTGGACGACCCGGAAGATGATCAGCGTCGACGAGTTCTGCGAGAGACCGGCGGCGGCCGAGCCCAGGACGTAGATGACCAGGGCTATCTGGACGAGCAGTTTCTTGCTGAACAGGTCGGAGAGCTTGCCCCAGAGCGGGGTGGTCGCCGTCATGGCCAGCAGGGACGCGGTGACGACCCAGGTGTACGAGGACTGGCTGCCGTGCAGATCGGAGACGATCTTCGGCAGCGCGTTGGTGACGATCGTCGACGAAAGGATCGCGACGAACATACCGAGCAGCAGGCCCGAGAGGGCCTCCATGATCTGCCGGTGTGTCATCGGGGCGCCGCTGTCGGGGGCGGGATGGCCCCCGTGCTTGGCGTGGCCGCCCCGCACACCGGCCGGTGTGGTCGTAGCCATGGAATTCCTTGTCTCTACTGACGCGGTCGATACGCGGGTCTGCGCGGATCCACGCGGTCTGTGCTGATCTCTGCGGGTTGATGCGGTGATGCGGTGGTGCGGGTCTATGCGGATGTACGGGTCTGCTCGCGCTCCCCGGAGGGCTCCCCGGACCGCTGTCCGGCGAGCTGCTCCGCGTGCTGCTCGGAGTGGTGTCCCGAGTGCTGTCCGGTCCAGACCCGGCAGTCGCCGAAGCTGGCACGCAGCCGTTCCAGCAGCGAGTTGAGCTGTCCGACTTCGTCGTCGGACCAGTCGCTGAGCGTGCGAGCGAGCGATTCGATGTGGCGCTCGGCGAGCACGCCGAGCATGTCGTCGCCTGCGGGGGTGAGCCGCAGGATGCGGGAGCGCTTGTCGGCGGGGTCCGGGGACCGCTCGATCCAGCCACGCTCCGCGACGTGGGCCACATGCCGGCTGGTGACCGACATGTCCACGGCGAGCAGTTCGGCGAGTCTGCTCATCCGCATCTCGCCGTGCCGGTCCAGAAGGGACAGCACGGCGGCTGATCCGGTCGGGCACTCCGGCGGGAGGATGCGGGAGAGACCGCGTTTGACGGCGCCGAAGGCGGTCAGCTGCCTGGCCAGTTCTTCGTACTGACTCTGCGCTGCCACGGGCACCTCCCTGTGGGCTGTCTGTGAGCACTCTATGTTGTTGCTTCAGGCAACTTTAAAGCCGTTGGTTGCTGCAGGCAAATTAAATGGAGCAAGGAAGGGTAAAGGGAAGCCAAAATGTTTGCATGTGTAAGGTCAATGCGGTGACGGAAGGGTGTTCGAAAGGTGTCGCCCTCCGCCCGGGGGTTGGGCGGGACCGCAGGGTTCGCTAGGGTCCTGCCTCATGGCACACAACCCCCAAGCGCCCCAAGGCCCCGAGGGCACCAACGACCCCGCGGGCAGCACCCAGATGTTCCGCGCCTTCGTCGACGAGGGCGCACCGCAGGGCGCGTCCCGCCCCGCGGCCGTTCCGCAGCAGCAGTCGGGCCCGAGGGTCGGCGTGATCGTCGGGGTCATCGTCGTGATCGTGGTGCTGGCCGCCGTCGCGTTCCTCGCGCTGGGCTGACCGTCCCGGCCCGCCGTCCCGCTCCCCTTTTTCTGCGTTTTCTGCTTTCTGCGCGGTTTCCGCGTTTTCCGCCGGCCCGGGCGCGTACGGACTCCGTGCCGCCCGCGGTCACTTCCAGCTGACGGAGACCTTCCGGGTCTCTATGTGCATCCCCAGCGGCACCCGCCAGTCGTCCACGCACACGGTGTACGTCTTCGACCTGGCCGCACCGGCGGCGATCGGCCCCGGCAGCGGCTGGGCCGAGGTCCGGGTCGCCCAGTCCACTCCGAGCCCGCCGATGATGTGCGTCGAGAAAGTGACCGTGCCCGAAGCGACCGGTGAGCCACCGGTGTTGCTGAAGCGCACGGTCACTTTCTCGCACCAGCGCTTGTCCGTCGTGGCCCGGTCAGGGGCGCCGACCTTGAGTACCGCGGGCCCTGCCGGAGGGGCGGGCGAGGTGCTGCCGGTTCCGCCGCTGTTTCCACCGCCACCGGTTCCGCCGGGTGTGTGCGAAGCGCCGCCGCCGGACTCGGGCGGGGTGGAGGTGCTGCCGCCGGTGGTGCCGGAAGGGGCGGAGCCGCCCGGGGTCCGCGCGCCGCCCGACGGCCCGCTGCCGCCGGACGCTCCTGTGCCGCCCTGGGTGTCCGTACCGGCCGTATGCGGCGACTGATGTACGGAGTTGGCCCCGCCGGGCGCCGAGGGGCTCTGTGCGCCCTCCTGGGACGCGGCGTCAGGTGACCCGCCCTCATCATGCCCCGAAGTCGCCCCGGAGCCGTCCAGGGGCGTCAGGGTGACCTTTCCCGAGGGGGGTACGGGTGTGGTGGGCGCCTGCCCGGCGCCCGCGGCGCCGACCGCGGCGTAGCCATGGTGTGCGGTGCCGCCCGCGAAAGCGGCCACCAGGCCGCCCAGGCAGAGGGCCGTTGTGGTGGCGGCGATGGCCGCGTGCTGGCGTCGCATCGCGCCAGTGTGTCTGACGGGTCGTCAATTAGGAACCCGGCGGGGCGGGGAAGAACCGGAGGCGCCCGGGGGCGGTCATGGTCCTGCCTGTTCCCGCCGGCTTCCGGCTACTCCCCGATCAGCCCCTCCCGCAGCTGGGCCAGCGTCCGCGTCAGCAGCCGGGACACATGCATCTGGGAGATGCCGACCTCCTCGCCGATCTGTGACTGCGTCATGTTCGCGAAGAACCTCAGCATGATGATCTGCCGCTCACGCGGCGGCAGTTTGGCCAGCAGCGGCTTGAGGGACTCCCGGTACTCGACGCCTTCGAGCGCCGTGTCGTCGTAGCCGAGACGGTCCGCGAGGGACCCCTCGCCGCCGTCGTCCTCGGGGGAGGGCGAGTCGAGCGAGGACGCGGTGTACGCGTTGCCCACCGCGAGTCCGTCGACCACGTCCTCCTCCGAAACGCCCAGTGCCAGGGCGAGTTCGGGGACGGTCGGGGACCGGTCGAGCCGCTGGGCCAGCTCGTCACTGGCCTTGGTCAGGGCGAGCCTCAGCTCCTGGAGGCGGCGCGGCACCCGCACCGACCAGGAGGTGTCGCGGAAGAAGCGCTTGATCTCGCCGACGATGGTCGGCATCGCGAACGTCGGGAATTCCACGCCCCGTTCGCAGTCGAACCGGTCGATCGCCTTGATCAGGCCGATGGTGCCGACCTGGATGATGTCCTCCATCGGCTCGTTCCGGCTGCGGAACCTGGCCGCCGCGTAACGCACCAGCGGCAGGTTGAGCTCGATCAGTGTGTCCCGTACGTAGGTGCGCTCCGGGCTGTCCGGTTCCTGGGAGGCCAGCACGGCGAGCCGCAGGAAGAGGGAGCGGGACAGAGTGCGGGTGTCGATGGCGCCAGAGCTCGGCAATGCGGAGCTGCTGAGTGTCTCCGGTGCGTCTTTCGTGAGCACCTTCGAGCTGCCCTGTTCTGCGGACATGCCACCCCCTTGAGGTCGCGGACGGTCGCGGCGGACGCTCCCGTCGGAGGAACGCAGCCTCCACCTGAATACCGGAGGGTGGACTGCGGCAAACGCGGTTCCAGCAGAATGTCACATGTCGGCAACACGCTGTAGCGCCAAGTCGACAAATGTGCGCTGGAAAGAGGGGGTGTGGGGCATTTCTGCTGCGGATACGGATCACCCGTACCGGTTACGCCTCGATCCGGTTTGCGGATCGCAGCCGCGCGAAGCTTCTGGCCAGCAGCCGTGAGACATGCATCTGGGAGACGCCCAGCTCCTGGCTGATCTGCGACTGCGTCAGATTGCTGTAGTAGCGCAGCATCAGGATCCGCTGCTCCCGCTCGGGCAGCTGGACGAGCAGATGCCGGACCAGATCGCGGTGTTCGACGCCGGCCAGTGCCGGGTCCTCGTAACCGAGCCGGTCGAGCAGCCCCGGCAGCCCGTCGCCCTCCTGGGCGGCCTCCAGCGACTGCGCGTGGTAGGAGCGGCCCGCCTCGATGCAGGCCAGGACGTCGTCCTCGCTGATGCGCAGCCGCTCGGCGATCTCCGCCGTCGTGGGGGACCGGCCGTGCATCGTCGTGAGGTCCTCGGTGGCCCCGGTGACCTGGACCCAGAGTTCATGGAGCCGCCGGGGGACGTGGACGGTCCGTACGTTGTCTCGGAAGTAACGTTTGATCTCGCCGACCACGGTCGGCATCGCGAAGGTCGGGAACTGCACCCCGCGCTCCGGGTCGAACCGGTCGATGGCGTTGATCAGGCCGATGGTGCCGACCTGGACCACGTCCTCCATCGGCTCGTTGCGGCTGCGGAAGCGGGCAGCGGCGTATCTGACCAGCGGCAGATTGGCCTCGATCAGCGCCGAACGCACCCTGGTGTGCTCGGCGCTGCCCGGCTGGACCTCTTTGAGCTGCGCGAACAGCACCTGGGTCAGAGCGCGGGTGTCCGCGCCCCGGGACTTGGGCGGCGGGGTCTCCTCGACCGGGGGCGGACCGCTCCGGCCGGCGGTGTCCAGCTCCGGACCGTTCGCGTCGTCCTGGCCGGCGGTCTGGTCGGCCTCCCGGCCGCCCGGCGGCCGGGAGGCCGGGGTCTGGTTGTTCTGGGGCAGGGCGGTCTGGGGCGGTACTTCAGGCGCAGTACTGGCCGGCACGGTCACGCCACCCCTTTTTGGACGACTTTTTGGTCAACTCATCAGTCAAAAGCGGTCATAGCATCACAAGACATGTGCACTGTGTGCAAGTACCCCATAGCGACGTGTTGGCTATGAAAGTGGTTTCAAACAGCCGTAAACATAAAAAAACCCCCGCTGCGATGAGGGGGGCTGTGCGTCCGTTGAGCTCGGGCGGGGGTCCGGCAGGAATGGGGATGGGGGGCGCGGGCGAGGCAGGCGGCAGGGGTGGGCCGGGGGCCGCCTCAGAAGGGGTAGTCGGCGATCACCCAGGTGGCGAATTCGCTCCACTGCCCGACGGCCGCCTGGTGGGCCGGGTGCTCGATGTACCGCTTCAGCGCGTCCGCGTCCTGGACGGCCGAGTTGATGGCGAAGTCGTAGGCGATGGGCCGGTCGCTGATGTTCCAGGCGCACTCCCAGAACTCCGTCTCCGGGATCTGCCCGCCGAGCTCCGCGAACGCCTTCGCGCCGGCCGCGACCCGGGGCTCGTCGCGCGAGACGCCCTCGTTGAGCTTGAAGAGGACCAGGTGGCGGATCAAGGGGCACTCCCTACGGAACGGATGTACGGGCTCAGCTCACCAGTTCGGTCATGAACTGACCGACGCTTTTCGCGGCGTTGGAGACTCCTTCGAACCCTACCTGTACGAGGTCGGCCGATCTGGCCGGTGACGTGATGATCGTGTACAGCACAAAGACGACTGCTATGTAGAGAATGATCTTCTTCACTGGCACCGTTCGGCCCTGCTTCCCCTGAGGTCCCTGAGCAGTCGCGAGAGTCTAACCGGAGGGAGCGCCGGGGGATCAAGGGCTGGAAGGCGGAGCGGCGTTGGCCACCGCGG
The DNA here is from genome assembly GCF_053612185.1 of Streptomyces sp. NPDC054757. Taxonomy (NCBI): domain Bacteria; kingdom Bacillati; phylum Actinomycetota; class Actinomycetes; order Kitasatosporales; family Streptomycetaceae; genus Streptomyces; species Streptomyces sp. NPDC054757. Next base: position 98,160 of record NZ_JBSHBW010000025.1, on the reverse strand, counting down.
CGGCCACCGGGCACCCGCAGGCCCTGGCGTGCTGCCGGGGGCGGGGGTCTGCGTCGGCGCCGTTCGGCCGGGTGGTGGCGCATGGGCGACGGGCCGGGCCGACCGGGGTTACTTTCCCGAGCCGACCGGGTCCACGGAGACGACCGTCGCCGACTGACCGGCCGGGATGCTGCTGCCCTGGGCGATGGTGTGCGAGTGGGTCTCGTTGGGCGGAAGGGCCCGGCCCTCCTCCGGTCACCCCCCGATGAAGCTCACCGTTTCCGTCAGGTCCGCCCTCCCCGTACGCAGCGGCGGCACCCCTTCCTTCTCGTACCCCACCGAGACACCGCAGAGCAGCACGAGCCGGTCGTCGGCTCCGATCGCCCGGCCGACTGTCCTGCGGTACATGGTCCACATCACCTGGGGGCAGCTGTGCACCCCTTCGGTCCGCAACAACAGCATGACCGTCTGCAGATACATCCCCGCGTCGGCCCACTGTCCGGGCCCCATCGACCGGTCGAGACAGCAGAACAGCACAACCGGCGCCCCGAACCCCTCCGAGTTCAGGACAGCGATCTTCCTGGGCCGGTCGGGGTCGTCGCGCTCGATCCCCAACGCCTCGTACCGCTGGGCGGCCGCGGCGGAGAAACGGTCCAGATACGGCGGGGCCAGCTTGGCCGGGTACATCGGATACTCCCGCTCGTCACCCGGATCTCCCGCCCGTGCCCGCGCCGTCACCAGCCTCTTGAGCTCGGCCAGGGGCTCGCCCGTCACGACATACAGCTGCCACGGCTGGAGGTTCCCGCTCGACGGAGCACGGGCCGCCGCGGCCAGGACCCGTTCGAGCAGTTCCCGGGAGACCGGCTCGTCGCTGAACGCCCGCACAGCCCGGCGGCTGTCCACCGCCTCGTACACATCCATGTCCTCGCACCCCTCACCCGCCGCCAAGGGAGGCCAAAAAAACCGCCCTTGGTCTGCTTCTGCAGAGCAAGGGCGGTTCCTGTGGCGGTAGCGGTGGGATTTGAACCCACGGTGAGTTTCCCCACACTCGCTTTCGAGGCGAGCTCCTTCGGCCGCTCGGACACGCTACCGAGAGAGAGCTTAGCCCAAGGTCGGCCGTGGTCAGAAATCGGCCTTCGGGAAGAGGGCCCGAGGGGCCGTCAGCGGTCCCGGAAGAAGGACGTCAGCTGGTCCGCGCACTCGTCCGCGAGCACCCCGATCAGCACTTCGGGGCGGTGGTTGAGGCGGCGGTCGCGTACGACGTCCCACAGCGAGCCCGCCGCTCCCGCCTTCTCGTCGAGTGCGCCGAAGACGACCCGGTCCACCCGCGACTGGACGATCGCGCCCGCGCACATCGTGCATGGCTCCAGCGTGACGACCAGCGTGCAGCCGGTCAGGCGCCAGGTGCCGAGCGACGCCGCGGCCCGGCGGACCGCCAGGATCTCGGCGTGTGCCGTCGGGTCGCCGCCGGCCTCGCGTTCGTTGTGGCCCGCTGCGAGTGGTGTGCCGTCCGGGGCCAGCACGACGGCGCCGACCGGCACATCGCCGGCCTTCGCCGCCTGTGCGGCCTCGGCCAGGGCCTGCCGCATCGGCGCGGCCCAGGGATCGCGGAGGGGATCGGTCATCTGCTCGTCTGTTCGATGGTGTGCCCGATGACGGTGTGACGGCCGTGGTCTGTCCGGCCGGCTGTCCTGTCCTGTGTCCGGCCGGCTGCTCAGCCGTCTGTCCGGCCGTCGGGCACCTGCGGTAGGTAAGCGAGGGTGGGCCGGCGAGGTAGGGGTGGGTCAGCGGACGGTTTCCAGGACTTCGGCGGCGCCCAGTGCGTCGGCGATGTCGGCCAGTGCGTCGGTGCCGAGTGTCAGGAGCTCCTTCTCCGTCATGCCGAGGTCGGCGAGGATCAAGATGTCCCCGAGCGGTCCCGGCGGTACGGCTTCGCTCTCGTCGTCCGGGTCGTCCCCGTCCTCCTCCAGCTCACCGTCCTCCGTACCGTCGAGGTCGACAAGTTCTTCCAGGGCGTCCGGGTCCTGCGGGTCCCGGCCCATCAGCTCGTCGGTGAGGAGGATCTCCCCGTACGAGGAACGGCTTGCGGCTGCGGCGTCGGAGACGTAGATCCGTGGATCGTCCTCGCCGTCGACCCGGACGACGCCGAACCAGGCGCCCTCCTGTTCGATGAAGACGAGGACGGTGTCCTCGTCCCCGGAGGCATCCCGGGCGAGATCGGTCAGATCGCTGAGGGTTTCCACATCGTCCAGCTCCGTGTCGCTCGCTTCCCACCCGTCTTCGGTGCGCGCGAGCAGTGCGGCGAAGTACACCGTGACTCTCCCACTGGTCTTAGGGGTGTCTGTCGAAAAGGCGGGCTGTCCGCCGCCCAGTGGGAATCGTGGCAGAAACATGGCGTTCGCGAGAGGTCTTCGGGCTCAGGTCTGCGTGTTGCTTCCGGCGGCCGGTAAAACCTTGGTACGCCGCTACCAGCGGAACGTACGCATACGCATGGCCTGTCGGAGCCTGGCGACCTTGGCGCGCCTGGGCTGCACACGGTCGCGCAGCTCCTTCGCCTCGTTCAGCTCACGGAGAAACTGCGCCCGGCGCCGCCGGCGGTCGGCGGCGCTCTCCGGTGCGTCGGCCGCACCCGCTCCGCCGGGCCCGCTTCCGTCTCCCGGCTCGTACGGGGGCTTGTACGCGGGCGCGTGCGCCGTCCCCTGCGCGCTCTGTCGCTCGTTCTCCCGCGCGTTCTGCCGTTCGTTCTCGCCGGCCTTGTCGCGGGCCGGGTTCGCTGGCTCGGACTCGGGCATGGACCGCACCACCTCCGTACCCGTCCGCCTTCCCGCCGACCGGCGGGTTGATGCCAGCGCGGGCAGGCCCGGGGGCCCGGTTACGGTTGTCGTATGCGTATCCATGTCGTCGACCACCCGCTGGTGGCGCACAAACTCACCACGTTGCGCGACAAGCGCACCGACTCCGCCACCTTCCGGCGCCTCGCCGACGAGCTCGTCACCCTGCTCGCGTACGAGGCCACGCGCGACGTGCGCACCGAGCAGGTCGACATCGACACCCCGGTGACGGCGACCACCGGCGTGAAGCTGTCGTATCCGCGCCCCCTGGTCGTGCCGATCCTGCGCGCGGGGCTCGGCATGCTCGAAGGGATGGTGCGGCTGCTGCCGTCCGCCGAAGTGGGCTTCCTGGGCATGGTCCGCAACGAGGAGACGCTGAAGGCGTCCACCTACGCCTCGCGGATGCCGGACGACCTCTCGGGGCGTCAGGTGTACGTCCTGGACCCCATGCTGGCCACCGGCGGCACGCTGGTCGCCGCGATCCGCGAGCTGATCGAGCGCGGCGCCGACGATGTCACGGCCGTGGTGCTGCTCGCCGCGCCCGAGGGTGTCGAGGTCATGGAGCGTGAGCTGGCGGGCACGCCGGTCACGGTGGTCACGGCGGCGGTCGACGACCGGCTCAACGAGCAGGGCTACATCGTGCCGGGGCTCGGCGACGCGGGCGACCGGATGTACGGATCGGCGGAGTAGCCCCGCCCTGACTGGCCCCGCCCTGACTGGCCCCGACCTGTTCGGGGAGGTCGTTCCGGGGCGTCAGTCGTCTGTCTCCCGGAAAGTCGGCACTCTGTTCCGGGGCGTCAGCACTTTCCGCCGGGCGTCGCCTTGGGGTGGGCCAGGGTGGCCAGCGCCTTGGCGGCGTCCTGTTTCGTGTCCAGGGCCTTGAAGCCGGAGCCGATGATCAGGTCGACGTCGCCGGTCTTCCGGGTGTCCGTCTTCTGGGTGGCGCCCTTGACCTGCGTACCGAGTACGGAGAACGAGGCGACCGGGGTCCTGGCCGAGCCCAGCAGAAGTGCGGTGCCCGGGACCTTCTTGTCGAAGGCCGCGGGGGCGTTGCCCACCTTGCCGATGGTGAAGCCGCGCTTCTTCAGCTCGTCGGCGGTGGACTTGGCGAGTCCGCTGCGCGGGGTCGCGTTGTAGACGTTGACCTTGATCTTCGCGGGCTCCGGCAGCGCCTTCGCCTGCCGGGACGAGGCGGGCGAGGCCGCGGCCCTGGCTTTGCAGTCGTGCTGCTGCCCGGCGGCCGACGACTTCTGGGAATCGCCCGTGAAGAGATGAATGAGCTGCAGCGATCCCCAGCCGACCAAGCCGAGGGCGACGACAGCGGCGACGATCCCCAGGACGAGTCGGCCACGGCGCCGGGGGCGGTGCATCCGGGGGTACTTGTCGCCCGTGATGCGGTACTTTCCGCCCATGCCGGGGGGTGTGAGCATGCTCATGAACGCAGCGTAGTGCGGCCTGGCAGCTATGCGAACTTAACGATCATCTGATGACCGCCGGATGAGGCAAAATGGCCCCGAAAGGACCAGCGAGCGGCTTTGGCCAGGGTGGATACCGGTGGTTCCGGACAAGCCCGTGCCGGATCAAGGCCGTGCCGGACCAAGCCCCGTCTCGGATCAACCGTCCCGGATCACGGCTGTGCCGGATCAAGGTCACCCCGGGTCGGGCCGGGGCGGTGAGCTGTCGGCCGATGAGGGTGAGCTGTCAGCCCATGTCGAGGACGCGGGCGTGCAGGACCTGCCGCTGCTGGAGCGCGGCACGCACGGCCCGGTGCAGTCCGTCCTCCAGATAAAGGTCGCCCTGCCACTTCACGACGTGGGCGAAGAGGTCCCCGTAGAACGTGGAGTCCTCCGCGAGCAGCGTTTCGAGGTCCAGCTGGCCCTTGGTGGTCACGAGCTGGTCCAGCCGGACCGGGCGCGGCGCTACATCCGCCCACTGGCGGGTGGATTCCCTGCCGTGGTCGGGGTACGGGCGTCCGCTTCCGATGCGCTTGAAGATCACACGGAAAGCCTACCGGGGATGCGCCACTGGGCGCAGCCACGGAACGGCGGATACGGAGTGCATCAAAGGGCCTATGCCCTGACAAATCGGCAGTGAACCGGGAGTGAACCAGAATCGGAACCACTCCCTCCGGTGACCCTGTGGCCAGAAATTCGGACAGGGGCGCCGATCCGGCATCCCTTCAGGGGGCTTGGCTGCCGGTGCCCGCTTTGAGAGGGCGTACGTCGGAGGCGTATCGCCCGACGGCGTCGGCCATGACCGCGATGTTGACGCTGAACGCCTTCATGTCGATGTTCTTCAGGGTGTCGCACGCCAGGTGATAGCAGGCGTCGAGCGCGACCCCCGCCCTCCCGCCGAACTTCTTCGCCTGCGCGGCGGTCTTGATCTCCTCCGCTCCGGTGAAGGTGCCGCCCGACGGGATGCCCGCGGCGATGAACGGGCCGTAGTCGGAGCGGCCGTCGAAGACCGTCCCCTCGTGCGGCACATGGCGGCGGTCCAGGAAGTCGGTGATTCCCTTCTCCAGCCGGGCGGAGCCTGCCGCGGCGGAGCCCGTCGGGGTGGAACCTGCGGGACCGGGGCCGGGGCCGGGTCCGGGTGCGACGCCGGGGGCGGTGCCTTCGGGGTCTGGCTCGGTCTCTGGCTCGGTCTCTGACTTGGTGTCGGAATTGTCGCCGTCGTAGACCAGCTCGGCGTAGTTGGGTGAGGCGATCATGTCGAAGTTCAGATAGAGGGCCAGCTGCTTCCGCTGTGGGGCGGTGAGGTGCTTGACGTACGCATCGGAGCCGCGCAGCCCCAGCTCCTCCGCCGACCACCAGGCGAACCGGACTCTGTTCGCGGGCTGTTGGGGGAGCCGGGCGAGTCGCTGGGCGACCTCGATGAGGCCGGCCGAGCCCGAACCGTCGTCGTTGATGCCCGGTCCCGCCGCTACGGAGTCCAGGTGGGCGCCGAGCATGACGGTGTGCGCCGGGTCGCCGCCCCTGGTCTCGGCGATGACGTTACGGGTGGTGCGCCGCTCCTGTAGCTGCCGGATCTCCAGCGAGACGGTCATGCCTTTGGGGCTGGGGGCGGCGACGGGGCTGGTGGCGGGGGCCTTGGCGCCGGCTCGGGCCGTTTCCGCGGCCAGCGCCGTGCCGTCCGCCTGCGAGATCCCGCCGGTGGGGATCTTCACGCCCGCGGGGGAATCCAGGGTGCCTGCCAGAGCGCCCCCGGTGTTGTTGGAGATGAGCGCGGCCACCGCGCCCGCCCCGGCCGCCGTGCGCTGTTTCTGGGCGAATGTGCAGCCGCCGCGGCGGATCAGGGCAATCTTCCCGGTGAAGGCTCCCGCCGCGTAGTCGGCAGGCTCGCACCCCGTGGTGGCGTCCACCGGTACGACGGCGAGTTCGGCCGTGATTCCGCCCACCGGCGTGGACTTGGTGTACGAGAGCGCCGAGACCGCCAGATCGCGCGGGGTGGGTGTGACGACGGCCAGCCGCTCGGCCCGGGTCTCGATGTAGGTGATGGGGAAGGGCTCGTACGAGACCCGGTAGCCGGCTCGCTCCAGGGTGTCGTGGACGTAGCGGGCCGATGCCTCGTGGCCGGGCGTTCCGGCGGCCCGGGTGGAGTGGTGTGCGTCGGCGATCGCCTGGAACTTCCGCAGCTGGCGGTAGGCGCCCCGCGCGGTCGACGCCCGTACGAGCTCCCGGGAGAGCTGTTCGGCCTGCTGGGCCGGATCCGGGCGCACTGCCTGCGGGCGCATCAGGTGTGGGTGCGCTGCTTGCGGGCGCACCGGATTCGGGCCCACCGGATCCGGGCGCATCGACTGCGGGGCCGCCGAGGCGGGCGCCGCCGTGGAGGCGAGGCCCAGAGTGGCGGCGAGTACGGCCGCCGCCGTCGATGTCGTCAGGGCTCTGGCCGCCCTGGTGCCAGTGCTCCGGGGTCCGGTGCTGTCGTCTGTCGTGGTCACCCGGGATCCTTCCCGCGCGACCGCGCCCGGCGAACACCCGTGTGGCGTTCGGGTGCAGCGGGCGGACCGGCGGATGCCACCCTCCCGGCGCGCCGAGGGCGGACCGGTCGATGGCCTCAGCGCACTGCGGGCAGGCCGGCGGCCAGGGCGGACAGGGTGCGCCGCAGTGTCGGGAGCAGTGTGGGCCGGACGGCTGCGAGCTGGGGCTCCATGGCGTACAGCTCGGCCAGTACGGGCGGCGGGGTGGCCATCGGGTAGAGCGTGCCGGCGAGCACCCCGGCGGTCGAGACCAGGTCGGTGCACTCGCGCTCGGTCAGCCCGGGGCGGGCCCGCGCGACCAGGGCGCTGAGCGAGGAGACGGCGGCGAGCACGGTGTGCTTGTAGGCGCGGGCCGCTTCGAGCGAGATGTTGTGCTCCAGGATCGTCGCGGTCTGGCTGAGCAGATCGCAGAAGAGCGGCCGTTCGGCGAGGCTCTCGGCGAGCGCGCCGATGGCCTCCTCGCCGGCTTCCAGCCGTGCGGCGACCTCGCCGCGCCACTCCTGCCAGTCCTCGGCCGCGAGCACCAGGAAGATCTCTTCGCGGGTGCCGAAGTACCGGATGACATTGGATTTGGCGAGCCCCACGGCCTCGGCGACGCTGCCCAGCGTTACCCGCCGTACCCCGTGTTCCAGTGCAAGACGACGAGCGGCCGCGAGAATGGTCTCGCGCCGCTGTTGCTTCTGCTCCGGTCTGCGCGCCCGGAGAAAACTCTCTGATGACATGACTCGGTCAGCATACGAGAGCGGGAAAGAGCCCGCCTTCTCTCGATATCGAAACAGCGGTCTTTTAATTCGGTCGTGTCCGCTGCCATCACGTCGGTGCAGGTAATTCCGACTGGCCGGCGTATCCGGAATGGCCGGTTGGGGCTTCCTGTGCGTGTGTCCTGGGATTTACGGATTTCTCGCCGCACGCCAGGGATTCGGGGGCTCGGGGGAATGGAGGCCGAACCGCGTACCTTGCCTGCATATATGTGCCGGGCGGAGTATATCCAGTCATCGTGCGGTGGACCGTGCGGTGGGGTGGGTGGGGGGCGGGGGTGTCCGCTCAACAGGGCCTGGACTGAGGGCCTCCTGGGCGGCGTGCGGGTGGGTGGCGCATGTGGGCGCGATCGACGGCCCACCTGGCTGGTGCGCTGGTGCGCATTATATTGAGTGGAATATTGCGTGGAATGGGGTGCGTGCCGGGTGAGTTGGAGTGTGTGAGATCCCGTTGGATTCTCTGGGGTTCCTTGAGGATCCGTGAGATTCGATGAGATCCGATGAGATGTCGCGAGAGGGAGTTCCCGTGCGAGTGATCGGCTTTGACCACCTTGTCCTCAACGTCGCCGACATCGAGCGCTCGTTGGGCTTCTACTGCGGTTCACTCGGCCTCGAACCGGTCCGGGTGGAGGAGTGGCGGGCGGGCGATGCGCCATTTCCTTCGGTACGGGTCAGTGCTGGGACGATCATCGATATCGTCCGTACACCGGAGAGCGCTGCGGGAACGGCCGGCCGTGCCAATGTCGATCACATCTGCCTGGTCGTCGAACCACTCGACTGGCAACAGTCCATTGATTCGGGCGAGTTGGACGGATTCACCGTGGTGGACGGCCCCGGTGAGCGTTTCGGGGCGCGGGGAAGCGCCCAGTCGGTGTACGTGCGCGATCCGGATGGGAACACGGTGGAACTGCGCTGGTACCCGGGGGATGCCTGACCGGACAGCGGCCCGCCCGGTGTGCGGCCGGGTGGTGCGTCCGGCGGGGGCCGTCATGAGCCGAGCAGGGTGCGGACCGCTCCGCGGTCGACGTTCGTCAGGGCGTGCACGAGCTTCGGGGTGAGGAAGACGATCACCAGGCCGAGCAGTGAGAACGCGCCTATCTGGAGCGGCGATGTGAGGTAGTACTGATGGTGAGCGCCGTGCGACGTGTAGTCGTACACCTGATAGCCGGGCCAGCCCACGTAGCGCGGGAAGACCCAGTGGTAAGCCGGGTAGAGCGCGACGGCCCAGCCGGTGACCAGGAAGGTCAGCGAGAGTACGAAACTCGCCACCCGCCAGGGGAACATCAGCAGCTGGAACAGCATCGCCCGCCACCCGGCGGCATCGGTCAGCCGGGCCAGCAGGGCGGGCCACCGGCCGGAGTTCCGTGCCGCGGGTACGGGTGCGGGCGCGGGGACATCCAGACCGAGCAGCCGCCGTGCCCGCCCGCGTTCGGCGGTTCCGAGCGCACGTGCCCCGGCCAGCAGGGCCGCCGCCGCTGGAAGTCCGACGACTGTCACTGCCAGGCCCGCGCTCAGCGAGAACATCGTGACGACGAAAACGAACCCGGCGACGGCGACCGGCAGCGAGCTGAAGACGTATCCGATCTCCCGGAACGTCCTGGCGGCGAAGGGCGCCCGCCAGAATCCGGTGCCGGGCGGGGCCGGGGGCGTGGACATGGCCGGGGTCGGGGTCGGGGTCACGGTCGGGGACGGGTGCGGGAGAGTGCTGCTGCTCATCGTGGGCCTCGGATCATCGCGGTGAGGACGTGCCGTCCTGATGACCCTGACGATTCCGGATCCGCGTCCCCGGCGACATGGTGTGGCCTGGCCTCCTGAGGGTGGTGCCAGCACCCCCTTTTGAAGGGAGGGAGGGGAGGAGGCGGCCGGGAGCGGGTGTCGGTTGCCCTTGCGGTGGGGCCGGTTGGGGTGGGGCCGCAGGTGTCGCGTCGGGGTGGGGCCGTAGGCGTCGCGGTTCAGCTGCCGGTGGTGCCGAACCGGTCGGAGAGCGACTGCGCCTGCGCGTACGAGGGGATGCCGGAGTCCCCCGCGGGGAGCGCCGAGCTTTCCGCCACCGCTCTGGCTGTGCTGACCGCCGCGTGCAGGGCGGCGCGGAACAGCAGGGAGCCGCAGCTGATCCGGCGCACTCCCAGCGCGGCGAGCTCCCCGACGGACGGCCCGGCCGGCGACACCAGGATGTTGAGCGGGACGGCGAGATCCCGGATCAGGGCGGTGATCTCGGGTCCGTCCTGGAGCCCGGGGACGAACAGCCCGTCGGCGCCCGCGTGCTGGTAGGCGTCCGCCCGGCGTGCGGTCTGCTCCGTGTGCCCCGGGAGCCAGTGGGTGTCGGTGCGGGCGTTCAGGAAGAGGTCGGGTACGGCGTCCTTCACCGCACGGATCACCTCGCACTGTCGGTCCAGATCGGCGAGGCTGCCGTCGCTCCGCCCGTCCTCGATGTTGACGCCCACCACGCCCGCGTCCGCCAACTCGGCCGCAAGCCGGGCCACTTCGCCCGGATCGCTGCTGAACCCGCCTTCGATGTCCACGCTGATCAGGGCATCCATCCGGACGAGCCCGCGCGCGAGCTGTACGGTCTCCGCGCGTGTGCCGCCGGTCGCGTCCGGCTTTCCCGCCGCTGCCGCGACCCCGAGGCTCGTCGTACCGATGGCACGGAATCCGGCCTCCGCGAGGGCGGCCGCCGAAGCGTGGTCCCAGGCGTTGGGCAGGACAAGTGGGCCTGCGGCGCTGGGGAGGTGCAGGCCGCGAAAGTCTTCGAAGGGGGTCATCGGACGCTTCCTTCCGCCGGGCGAGGACGAGGGCGCGGGTGCGAGCGCGGTGGGGTACGGGGTGCGGTGGGCCAGGGGGCGATCAGGGTGTGATGGCCTCGTCGTAGACACCGACGATCCGCCTCAGGAAGGCCGCCACGACGGCCTGTTCCTCGGGGGCCAGCGCTTCGGCTGCGGCGGTGACGCCGTGGACGAGCGGGGCGACGTGCTCGTAGGCCGTCGCCTCCCAGTGTTCGGCGGGCGTGATGATCACCTTGCGGCGGTCGGTGGGGTGGGGCTGCCGGGTGACATGCCCCCCGGCCGCGAGTCGGTCGATCACGAGGGTCGTCGCGGCTGTCGACGCCTCCAGGCGACGGGCGAGGTCGGTGGGGGTGGTCGGACCGGTGTGGACGAGGTGGTCCATCACCGCGAGTCCGGCCGGATCCACCTGGAGCCGTCGGCTCAGATGCCGCTCGAAGCGCTGCTGGTTCAGCGTCAGGAGCCGCAGCTGTTCACGGATGGCACCCCCGGATCCGGCCCCGGCCCCGGCTGCTGAGCCGGTGGTGGGCTGCCCGGCTTCTGGGGCGGTGGGGGCGGGCGATGTGACGTCCATGGGGATCAGGATACTCTTGATATTGCTAATAAAATTGGTAACCAAGAGTATGAGGTAAAAATGAGCGCCAGTCCGGCGGACCGATCGTCGCCCCCATCGCACCCGCAGTCCCGGTCGTCCCAGCAGTCCCTGAAGCCCCGGTCGTCCCCGCCGGCGGCTTCGGTGGGGACGCAACCACCCGGGCCGCCGCCGGTTCCCTACCGGTGGCGGTGGCTGATCCTGGTGGTGATGCTCATCGCGGAGATCATGGATCTGCTGGACGCGTCGATCGTCAACGTGGCCGGACCCGCCCTGGAGAGATCGCTCGGGGCCACGTCCGTGGGCCTCCAGTGGGTGATCGGCGGCTACGCGCTCACGCTGGGGGCGGGGCTGGTGCTCGGGGGCCGGCTCGGCGACCGGTACGGGCGGCGCCGGATGTTCCTGATCGGCCTGGGCTCGTTCACCGCCGCCTCACTGCTCTGCGCGACCGCGCCGGGCATCGGCACCCTGATCACCTTCCGGCTGATCCAGGGGGCGGCCGGGGCGATGCTGCTCCCCCAGGGGCTCGGCCTGCTGCGCGAGAACTTCACCGGGTCCGAACTCACCAAGGTCTTCGGCGTCTTCGGCCCTGTGCTCGGACTCGGCGGCATCGTCGGCCCGGTGCTCGGCGGTGGCCTCATCCAGGGTGACTTCTTCGGCCTCGGCTGGCGGCTGGTGTTCCTGGTGAACGTGCCGATCGGCCTCGCCGCCCTGGCCGTCGCCGCCAGGTTCGTCCCCAGGAAACCGGGCGACCCCGCCGTGCTCGTCGACCGTACGGGCGCGGCTCTGGTCGCCCTCTCCTGCGCTCTGCTCGTCCTGCCCCTGAACCAGGGCCAGGACGCGGGCTGGCCCCTGTGGACCTGGCTGTGCATGGCCGCTTCGGTGGCCGGCTTCGCGCTCTTCGCCGTACAGCAGCGGCATACGGCGGCGCAGGGACGCGAGCCGCTCATCGCCCCGGCCCTGCTGCGCAAGCCCGCCTACACGGTCGGCCTCGCCGGGATCGCGCTGTTCTTCGGGGGACTGATCGGGGTGCAGCTGGTGCTGACCCTCTTCCTCCAGATCGGCCAGCGCTTCACTGCCGGGGAGGCCGGTCTCGGCAACCTGCCGCTGGCGCTGGGTACGGCGATCGGCGGCGCGGTCAGCGGAGCCGTACTCGCCGACCGGATCGGCCGTGCGGTCCTGCAGATCGGCCCGCTCGTACAGCTGGGCGGCGCGGCGCTGCTCTGGTACGAACTCGACGGCATCGGCGGCACGTTCTCCCTCTGGGACATCGCGCCAGGCGTGGTCGTCTGCGGCATCGGCGCCGGTCTGGTCATCGCCGCGCTGTTCAGCTTCATCCTCGCCGCGGTCGACGACGACGAGATCGGTTCGGCGTCCGGTGTGCTGTCGGCGGTGCAGTCGATCGGGGGCTCGATCGGGGTGGCCGTGTTCGGCTCGGTCTTCTTCGCCCGGGTCACGTCGGGCGACTTCACGACCGGTTTCCACCACGCCCTCCTGGTCCAGGGGTGCCTGCTGGTGGCGTTTCTGGCGATCACGTTGCTGCTGCCGAAGAAGGGCAGGCCGGAGGAGTTCGCGGTGGATCCGGAGGAGTTCGCGGTGGATACGGATACGGGGAGTGCTGGGGCGTGAGGGGTGGGGGTCCGGTCCCCCGCGCCCGGCACCGTCATCCGGCCCGGCTTTCAACCGGCGGCGGCCGGGCGTGGACTGCCGTGGAAGACCTGGGCGGTGTGCCAGGAGCGATGGGCCGCCGCCACCGGCCGGGCGCCCGGTTGCGGTCCGGTGAGCGGGCGGCCCGCGAGGGCGATGACGTGGTGGCGAGCGGTCTCGCTGCGGCCGACGAAGCGCTGTGAGACCAGGATGCGGTGGTCGTCGCCGATGCCGAGGACGCCCTTGTCGAAGAGCTTGTGGTGCAGCGAGCAGAGACACAGCCCGTTGTCGACGTCGTCGGGGCCGTCAAACGCCCACCAGCGCACATGCGCGGCCTCAAGCCCTACCGGCACGGTGCCGATCCTGCCGTCGTAACCGCAGAAGGCGCACTGGTACTCGTACGCCGTGAGTACCAGCTCCCGCATGCGTCGGTCCCGCTGTCGCGGCCCGGCCGGAAGCTGTCCGGCCGGAGGCTGTCCGGCCGGCAGGTCTTCGGCCGGCAGGTCTTCGGGCAAAAGCCCTGTGGTGGCGGGTTGTTCAGGGGTGAGCTGCCCGATCTCCGCCGGTTCCAGCTCCAGGCCGACCGCTTCACAGAGTTCGGTGTGGAGCGAGGGCGGGAAGTTGAGGTCGAGCAGCACCCGCGCCATGCGTCCGAGCAGCGACGGATCCCGTCGCAGAGCGGCCCGCAGCTCCGGTGCCAGTCGCCCCGCGGCCCCCGCCGCCCGCAACTCCCGCACCCCGGTGCCGGGACTGCCCGACCCGCGATCGGACCGTACCTCCCACACCCCGTCGCTCACGAGGTGGTGGAAGGGATAGGCGGGAGACGTCCTGGTGGGCGGCCCGTACTCGGTCAGCAGCCCCTTGAGATCGTCCTCGACCGCGCTGTAGCGCAGCTCGCCCTCGGCGTCCTGCTGGAAATGGCCGAGCGCGTAGAGGAAGAGCAGCGGCTTGTGCGGAGCGCGGGCACCGCTCCTGGTCCACAGCCTCAACTTCGCGGTGCGCTCAAGCCAGTCCATGCCGGGCGATGCTAAGGGCTGTCCCGTAATCCCTGGTGGATCAGCGTACGGGGTACGGCTCACGGCGTACGGGCCACGGCTCGCGGTGTACGGGGCCACGCCCCGCGGGCCCATGCTCCAAGGCGTACGGAAGCGGGCAACGAGAACTAGGCCGTTTCGTTTAGATCATCGGACCGTTGGTCTGGTTGTGCCGTTGACTGACGCCCAGTGGGCCCGGATTGAGCCGCTGTTGCCGGACCGCACGGCGAAGCGGGGCGGCCAGTGGCGGGATCACCGGCAGATGATTGACGCGATCGCCTGGAAGTTCCAGACCGGCGCGCAGTGGGTGCATCTGCCGGAGAAGTACGGCAACCGGCGAGGCGTCTACAACCGACTGCGGATGTGGACCGCCGATGGCACCTGGGAGCGGGTGTTCACCGCGCTGATGGCACGGCCGTCTATCTGGCCGGACTCTACGTCGCAGGCATCTTCCTCTGGTCCGCAAGGTGATCCGGATGAAACTGCGTAGGGCTCATGACGGGGCGCCCGGGAAGGACGGTTTGATGACGCGGCTGCCAAACTTCCACTGCCCGTCCACGCGAACGTATTCGTCCTCGTACCTGACGTGGGAGCGAACATAGCCGCCGTCGTTCTTCACCACTTCCACGAGACAGGAGACGCTCCCCGCCGCGCGGTCTCCCTCGATGTCCGTCACCAGGTGGTTGAACATGACGTGGATGACGTGGCGGGCATGGGCGAAGAGTGAATCGCGGAAGAAATCGCGTACCGCGTCGCGCCCTTGGAACCGGCCGAAGCCGGTCTCACGTTCGTCGAGGACGCCATCCTCGGCCCAGCAGTTGGAGGACTCATCCAGCCGGAAGCCGTCGAAAGCAACCGCGTAACGAGTGTTGAGATCGTGGATGGCGGCACGATCGGCGAGATGACTCATGTATATCCTCACGTCAAAACGGGTGCTGGGTCCCCTAGCCCTGGCGGGTTCGGGTGAGCCGGGGAACGGTGTACACGGCTCCCAGCCCGTGTCAAGTCTCCCCAGCCATGAGCCGACCAGTGATCCAAACGAAACGGCCTAGCCCGCCCCGTCCGCCCGCAGCCACGCGTCGAGAGCGGTGAAGTCCGCGTCCGTGAGGCCGTGGCGAGGGTCGATGTGGCGGAGGAGAGTCCGTGCCGGGTGGTGTGCCTCCACCCAGGCCCGGTCGTTCTCGGTGATCTCGTCGTCGAGCCAGGCGAAGGGCCGGCCGCCGGACCAGTCGACCAGGGCACGGGTCTTCCAGTGGAGGCCGCGGCGCCAGTCATCGGCGGCCGGTTCCGGCCAGGAGACCACGGGGAGTGGTGGCAGACCGAGGAGTGGAGCGAGATATTCGTTGGCCGCGTTCTCCCAGGTGGTGGCCCACACCAGCTCGCACGGCAGCGCCGTCAGCCGCTCCCCGAGCGCGGGATCGACCCTGGCCAGCAGCGGGTTGGCGCCGGCGTCGGGCCGCAGATACGTCGGGTAGCCGTCGGGGTACTCGTCCCGCGTCGCCCCGAAGGGGATGAGTGGTCCGTCGACGTCCAGGAAGAGGAGGGGCCGCAGCGGAGAACCGGTCACAGCCGCACCGTAACGGGCCCTGCGCAGCGATGCCCCGAAGCCGGACCGACGCGAAGCCGGACCGATGCCCCGAAGCCGGACCGACGACGCGAAGCCGGACCGACCCGGCGCCGGAGCGGCGGTCCACAGCAGGACCGTTGCCCCGGCGCCGGACCGGCCACCCCCTCATACGGTGGCCGGCACCGGTTCCCCGGCCGCCCTGGGCACCGGTTCCTGGCGGGCGATGCCGATGCCGGTGTATCCGCAGATCACGGCGATGACCACGCCGAAGTAGTTGAGGAACGCATAGGGCGCGTATGCCATGGTCGCGACGCCCAGGGTCGTGGACATATAGGTGGCGGCCTCGGTCCACGGCACCAGCGGCACGAGGACCGTGCCGGAGTCCTCCAGGGTGCGCGACAGGTTCTTGGGGGCGAGCCCGCGCTCGGGGTAGACGGCGCGGAACGCCTGCCCCGGCACGATGATGGTCAGGTACGAGACCCCCATCGCGAGCGCGGCGCCCACCGAGGACAGCGAGGTGGCGAGGATGATCCCGCCCGTCCTGCGCACCTTGGCGAGCAGCCGGTGCATCAGGACGTCCAGGCAGCCGGTCTCCGTCAGGATGCCCGCGAAGGCGAACCCGGCGAGCCCGATGAGCATGGTCGACGCCATCGACGACATGCCGCCGCGGTTGAGGAGGGTGCCCGCCGCCGCTGACAGGTGCTGCGGGTCGATGCCGCCGTGGCCGCTCAGCATCGACACCGTGAAGCCGGTCGAGGCGGAGGAGCCGATCTGCTGGACGGAGAAGCCCTGGAAGACGGCGCCCAGGACGCACGCGACGACCGAGGAGATGATGATCGTCGGCAGCGGCGGCTTCTTCATGATGGCGCCCACCAGGATCACCGCGGCCGGGAGCAGGAGCAGCAGGTTGAAGTGGAACCCGTGCTCCAGCACGGTCTGCAGGGCCTCGGTGCGCTGGGCGGCATGGCCGTCGGCGTGCTGGGTGCGGCCGAGGACGAGGTACAGGAGGCAGGAGAGCACCGCGGCCGGGCCGGTCGTCCAGAGGAGGTGCCGGATGTGCTCGAAGAGGGTCGAACCGGCCACGGCGGGAGCCAGGTTGGTGGTGTCCGACATCGGGGACATCTTGTCGCCGAAATAGGCGCCCGAGATGATGGCGCCCGCCGTCATGGGCAGGGACACGCCGAGCCCGCCGGCCACTCCGATCAGGGCGACGCCGACCGTGCCGACGGAGCCCCAGGAGGTGCCGGTCACGGTCGAGACGACCATCGTGATCAGGAACGCCAGCACCACGATCCAGGACGGCTGGATGGCCTTCAGGCCCCAGTCGACGATCATGGGGATGGTCCCGCTCAGGGTCCAGGTGCCGATGAGCATGCCGATGGAGATCAGGATCAGCAGCGCCGGCATCGCTGCGTCGATCTTCGACCGTATGCCGGTGAGCATCTCGTCCCAGGTGACACCGAGCCACCGGGCGATGACGCCGGTGACGGCGCAGGAAGCGACGAGAAGGACCACGGGGTCGAGGTCCAGCCAGAGAGTGCCACCGATCATGAGGGCCAGCATCAGCACCACGGGCAGTGCGGCGACGAGCAGTCCGGGGGTACGGCGCTCGCGCGGAGGCGCCACCGCGGCAGAGGGTTCGGTCATTTCGGGTACTCCAGTGGACCGGCGGGGCCGGATGGTTCGGAGGGGGGAATGGGTGTGGGAGGAGGGGTACGGGGTCGGCTGCCTGAGGGCGTCGGGGGCGTCGGGGGCGTCGAGGGCGTCGGGGGCGTGGTGGGGCGAGCCAGGGCACGGACCCACGGCACGGTGACGTACCGCGGAGCGCGGACCGCGCGGCGACGGACCGCGCGGCGATGGACCGCGCGGCGATGGACCGCACAGCACTGCGACGCACGGCACTGCGACGCACGCACTGCGACGCACGCACTGCGACGCACGGCACTGCGTCGCACCGCACCGCACCGCGACGGGACTTGTCCCGTCAGGGGTCAGTCGACGGCCGGGGCGCTTGCCATGTGGGACCGCACCCGGCCGATATGGAGATCCATGAGCGCCGCGGCGCGCTCACCGTCACCGTCCGCCACGGCGGCGGTGATCTCCTCATGGGCGTCCAGGGAGTCGGCCGTGTGGGCCGCCGGGACGTCCAGCGGACTGCGCAGCAGGATGATCTGCTGCTGCACCCGCCACAACTGCTCGGCGATGCGGGGACTTCGTGCGGTGTCCGTCAGTGTCCGGTGGAACTCCAGGTCCAGCCGGTGCACGAAGCGCCGGCCGCCCTGGATGGTCTTCCGTGCCCGTGCGCAGGCCGAGCGCAGCGCCGCGACGTCCTTCTCGTCGCGGCGTTCCGCGGCGAGCCGTGCGGAAGCCGTCTCCAGCGCCGTACGGAGTTCGAACAGGGCCCGTACGTCGTCGGGTCCGGCCGTGAACACCGTGGCCCCGCGGTTGGGGTTGTGTACGAGCAGCCCCTCGCTCACGAGTTGCCGCACCGCCTCGCGCAAGGGACCCCGGCTGGTGCCGAGCTCCCGTGCGAGGACCACCTCGTTGATCCGGGTCCCGGGCCGCAGATGACCGGTGAGCAGCCGTTCGCGCAGCACCTCGGCGATCTGGACGGCGAGGCCGCGTTGCAGAGTCTCACCCACGGGAACGCCTCCTCTGGACCGCCAAGGTGTTGACAGTTGCCAGTTGACAGCCACATTTCCGCAGGTGTCAAGGGTCCTCGGCGAAATCCTTTTCTCCGCTCGAAGGGTTCGACAGGTTGGCCGCCAAGTGATAACTGTCGACAGTTGACTCGAACTGTTGACTCGAACCGGAGAGGCGGACGTAGCTGATGCACACCGTGGTGGCCGAGGTCTGGCGTGGGGATTTCCTGGAGTCCGTGCACCATGGGACGGTCCTCGTGACCGGCCCTGACGGTTCGGAGGTCCTGCGGATCGGGGACGTCGATGCCCCGATGTTTCCGCGCTCTTCCAACAAACCCCTCCAGGCGCTCGGCATGCTCCGCGCCGGGCTCGGCCTCGACGGCGAACTCCTGGCCCTCGGCTGCGCCAGCCACTCCGGCGAGCACATACACCTGGAGGGCGTGCGGGCGATACTCGCTTCGGCCGGGCTCGGTACGGACGCGCTGCGCTGCACGGCCGCCCTGCCCATCGGCGAGGGCGCGCTGCGCGCGTACCTGGCGGGCGGCGGGCAGCCCTCGCCGCTGACGATGAACTGCTCGGGCAAGCACGCCGCGATGCTGGCGACCTGCGTGGTGAACGGCTGGGACACCGCCTCGTACCTCGACCCGCAGCACCCCCTCCAGGTGGTGCTGCGCGAGACGCTGGAGGAACTGGCGGGCGAACGGGTCGCCGCCACCGGGATCGACGGCTGCGGCGCGCCGCTCTTCGCCATCAGCCTGCGGGGTCTCGCGCGGGCGTTCGGCCGCCTGGCCTCGGCGCCGGAGGGCAGTCCTGAACACCGGGTGGCCCGTGCGATGAACACCCACCCGCGCTATGTCGGCGGCACCGGACGCGACGTGACACGGCTCATGGGCGCCCTGCCGGGCTCCGTCGTCAAGGACGGCGCTGAGGGCGTGTACGCGCTCGGCCTGCCCGACGGGTCCGCCGTGTCACTCAAGATCGCCGACGGTTCCCAGCGCTCCCGGCCTGTGGTGATGGTCGCCGCGCTGCGCCGCCTCGGCGTGGACGTCGACGCCGACGAGACGCTTCGGTCACTCGCCACCGCGCCGGTACTCGGCCACGGCGAGCCGGTCGGGGCGGTCCGCCCCACGTTCTGATCTGGCGAAGCCAGTCCGGGCCTGGCCGGGCCTGGCCGGGCCTGGGCGGGTCTGGGCCCGGGTCTGGGTCTGGCCGGGCTTTGCCGGACCTGGCCTGGCCTGCCTGGGTCCGGCACGGCCGGGGCGGGCGTGCCGCCGGTCTGGCATGCCGCCCAAGTCACATCCCCGCAAGCTCCATTGACTCCTGCGGGCCCCGCCCCCACCCTCCCGGGCATGACCGCATCCCCTCAGCCTTCGTCCGCTCCGTCCGCCCGGTCCGCTCCGTCCGCCCCGTTCACCCCCTGCACGGGCGAGAGCTGGCGCGCCCCATGGGAGATGTACGCGGCGCTGCGCGACGCGCACCCCCTCCACCACGTCGCCGACGGGGACTACTGGGTGCTCTCCCGCTACGCGGACGTGCTCGCCGCCGCCCGCGACACCGACCGCTACTCCTCCGCCGACGGCCTGACCCTCACCTACGGCGAGCGCGAACGCCTCGGCATCACCGACGCCGCCCCGATGGTGATGCTGGACCCGCCCGAGCACACCGCGTTCCGCCGGCTGATCACCCGCGGATACACCCCGCGCCGGGTCGCCGCCATCGAACCGCACGTCCGGGCCTTCGTCCGGGCGCGACTGGACCGCATCGCCGATCTCGGCGGCAACTGCGACATCGTCGCCGAACTCTTCAAACCGCTGCCCAGCTACGTCGTCGGCCGCTACCTCGGCGTCCCCGAAGCCGACCGCGCCCACTTCGACGGCTGGACCCACGCCATCGTCGAGGCCAACGCGCTGGGCGACCCGCTCGCCGCCGCCGAAGCCGTCACCAGCCTCTTCGGCTACTTCACCGAGCTGATCGAACGCCGCCGCACCGAACCCGCCGACGACACCGTCTCGGACCTGGTCGGCCTGCTGCCTTCCGACGACGACAGCACCCTGTTACGTATCCTCGGCTTCGCCTTCACCATGGTCGCCGGCGGCAACGACACCACCACCGGCCTGCTCGGCGGCGCCGCCGAACTCCTCACCGCCCAGCCGGGCCTGCGCCGCGCCCTCCTGGACACCCCGGCCCTGCTGCCCTCCGCCGTCGAGGAGTTCCTCCGGCTGACCTCCCCGGTCCAGTGCCTCGCCCGCACCGTCACCGAGGACACCACCCTCCACGGCCGCACCGTCCCCGCCGGCCGCAAGGTCCTCCTCCTCTACGCCGCAGCCAACCGCGACCCGCGCGCCTTCGGGCCCACCGCTCCCCACCCGGACCTCACCCGCGAAGGCCCCCAGCACCTCGCCTTCACCCACGGCCCGCACCACTGCCTGGGGGCCTCTGCTGCCCGTCTGGTCTCGCGTACGGCACTGGAGGAACTCCTCGCCCGCTTCCCGGACTTCGAGGCCGACGCGGCAGCGGGCACCTTCGCGGACGGCAACTACGTCCGGCGGTACGCGTCCCTGCCGTTCACCGCGTCCGGGAGCTGACCGGGAGCTGAACCGATCCGCGCAAATCTCCCCATCCAACTCCCCTCATAAATCGCGTACTTGTGGCACTCAGCCATGACGTGGTGCCCTGGTGGCTCACAGACAACAGACGCCGGCGAGGGGAACGAGTCTCGTGATCAAGCGAATGGCCGCCGTGGCGGCACTGATCCCGGCCATGCTGGGCGTGACAACCGGTGCCGCTTCGGCGCACCCGGCGCCGAAGGCGACCGCTGCGGTGGTCACTCTCACCTACGACGCCAGTGGAGCGGGACAGTGGGCGGGCGCGATCAAGCAAGGCGCGCAGAACTGGAACGCGGCTGAACACCATGTACGCCTTCAGCCGGCGGCCTCGCCCGGTTCGGCCAACTTCGTCTACGTGGCGACCAGCGGCTGGCCCCAGACGACGCTCGGGCCGATCGTCCCGGGCGGCAGGAAGGGCCAGGTGCAACTGGGCCAGGAAGCCGTGGACGAGGGGTACGACATGACCCGCATCGCGGCGCACGAGACCGGGCACATCCTGGGGCTGCCGGACGACTACAGCGGGCCGTGCTCGGAGCTGATGTCCGGCCACGGCCCCGGTACGTCGTGCACCAATGCCAAGCCGAACGCGGCGGAGGCGGCACAGGTCGACCGGAACTACGCGGGCAGCGCGGCCGCGGCGAGCCCGAAGCAGCACCGGATCGTGGTCGACGCCTGGCCCGCACCGGCCCTCGCCCCCGCGCACTGACGGGCTGCCCCCGTCCCCACGCACTGACGGGCGGCCCTCGCCCCCGCGCACTGACGGGCGGCCCCCGTCCCCGCGCACTGACGGGCAGTCGGAACCAGGCAGGACCGGCTGAGCATCTACCGCCCGCACACAGGAGAAGGCCCCCGCCACGACCGTCAGAACCCACGGGAACTCAGGGTCGAGCGGGGGGCTTCTGCGTACCGCCCCGGTCGGGGCCGTCAGCCTGCGGAATCGCTCTCGGGCTGTGCGGCGGGCGGTGCGGACGGTGCGGGACGGGTGCCGACGCAACCAGCCTCCACGCGTACCGGGTTGCCGCCGGTCACTTCGCGGTGGCCCGCTCGATCCAGGCGCGGTGGGCCGTCAGGTCGGTGTAGATGCCGGGGCCGGTGGCGCACTCCGGATCGGCGTCACCGTCGCGGCTGGTCGCCCCGATCAGTTCCCACCGCCCGGGACGGCCCTTGATCTGCGGCCCGCCGGAGTCGAGGATGCACGCCTGCGCGTTCTTGGTGGGGCTGTCGGTGCACAGCTCGTTGGCCGTGTTGTAGTTCTCGCTGCACCGGTCACCGGGGACGATCTCGGTGTCCAGTTCCTGCAGCGTGATCGGGGGGTTCGGGCACTCGCTGCCGTCCTCGCAGGTCATCCCCCAGCCGAGGATCCGGGTCCTGGTGCCCGCCGGACCGGACTTCGCGGCCAGCTTGATGGGCTTCGCGTCCACCGGGTGGTCCAGCTTCATGACGGCCACGTCGTTGCGGAACGGCTCGTAGGAGAACTCCGGGTGCGCGATGACCTTGACGACCTTCGCCGTGGCACCCTTCCTCCGGTCGTGGTCGCCGACCCGTACGGTGAGCTGCTGGGGCTTGACGTTCACCGTGCAGTGCCCGGCGGTTACGATCCAGTCCCGTTTGATCAGGGAGGCTCCGCAGTAGTGATGGCCGTCCTTCTGGATGCTCACCATGAACGGGTACGGCGAGGTGGCATCGTGTCCCCCGATGATCGCTGAAGCCGACGGTGCCGCTGCCATGGTGAGCGCGATCGCCCCCGCCACCGCACACAGTGCCGCCCTGCCGCGCTTGGTCATCTGTCCTCCTGCGTCGCGTTGAAGCCCTCTTGGAAGCCCTCTTGGGTGCTTCTCGGGGTCCGCCCGGCTTCAGGGTCCGAACCTCCGCGTCGGACCCGGCCGGACCGACTCCGTCCAGCCTGTCCCGGCCGGCGCCTTCGGCGCGTCCCCCTCTCCGCCCGGGTGGACTTGCCCGAAAGTCGTACGGCACGCCCGCCGGGGCGTGCTGCGGGACGACCGCGGGGCGGCAACGGCCCGACGGGGGACACGGGTACGCGTGATCCGTGGGGGAGGCAGCCAGACCACTGCGTACGGGGAGTACCGGCGACGGCGGATACCGTGTGCAGGCGGGCAGGCGGGCAGGCGATGTTGACCGTACGCGGACGAGGTGGTGGCGTGAGTGACCGTCAAGGTAGTCCTCCTCGACGACGAGAAGTTGGTGCGCAAGGGCATCCGGATGATCCTCCACGCCGAGCCGGACATCGAGGTGGTCGCCGAGGGCGATGACGGCTCGGTGGCAGTGGACCTGGTGACCACGCACCGCCCGGACGTGGTGCTCACCGACATCCAGATGCCCCGTGTCGGCGGCCTGGAGGTCGCCCGGCAGCTCAACGCACTGCCCGGTCCACCGGCGGTCGCGGTGCTCACCACCTTCGACGTCGACGAATACGTCTACGCCGCACTCCGGCACGGCGCGGCGGGGTTCCTGCTCAAGGACATCTCGCCGCGCGAACTGGCCGACGCCGTACGGGTCCTCGCACGCGGCGACGCGATGCTCTCACCGCGCATCACCACCAGGCTGCTGGCTGTCTTCGCCACGGGTGCGGGCGCCTCGCAAGCGCGATCGCGGATGGCGGAGCTGACCCCCCGCGAGCACGAGGTCGCCGTGGCCGTCGCTCAGGGCCACAGCAACTCCCGTATCGCCGCCGACCTGTCCGTGAGCCAGTCCACGGTCAAGGTCCATCTCAGCCGGATCATGACCAAGCTCGACGCGGCCAACCGCACCCAGGTGGCGCTCATCACCCACGACGCCGGACTGATCTGAACGCCTGACTCCGCGGCAGCATCAGGCCCCGGCAGAGCGGGGTTTCAGGAGACCGGGTTTCCGGCGGAGCGGGATTCCGGCAGAGCGGAGTTCCGGGGGAGCGGGTTTCCAGCAGAGTCAGGCTCCGGCCGCGGACGCTCCAGTTTCGGAAGCTCCCGCCGCGGACGCTCCAGTTGCGGAAGTTCCGGCCGCGGATGCTCCGGTTGTGGACGCTCCGGGCACCGAGGTGGGCAGCGCGGCGTCGAGCCGGAAGCCGCCGTCGCCGGTGGGCCCGGACCCCATGGTGCCTCCGGCCAGCCGGACCCGCTCCATCAGGCCGATCAGCCCGTGTCCCCCGCTGGGCAGCAGTGGCTCACCGTCGGCAGCCGGCTCGGCGTGCCTTTCGGGCGGGCCGTTGACGATCCGTACCCGTACGGTCCGCGGGTCGAAGGCCAGGTGAATCCGCGTCGTGGCGCCCGGGGCGTGCTTGTGCACATTGGTCAGCGCCTCCTGTACGACCCGGTGCGCGGCACGCTCGACCGGCTCCGCCAGCGGCTGCGGCGCACCCTCGACGAGCACGGTGACGGGCAGCCCGGCGCTCCGGGAGCCCTCGGCCAGCTCGGCGATCCTGTCGACGGCCGCGCCGGGGGCGGGCCGCCGCTCCGCCGACGCGGCGAAGTCGTGTGCCGCGGGCCTCGGTTCACCCTCCGCGGCTTCGCTTCCCGCGGATCCGGGCGGCTCCCCGGCTCCGGTGGCCGGGGAGTCGGCCGTACCGCTTCTGAGCAGCCCCAGCATTTCGCGGAGTTCGGTGAGCGCGCGCCGCCCGGCCGTCTGGATGATCTGCGCGGTCTCGCCCGTCACCTCCGGGTCGTGGGCGACAGCGCTGAGCGCGTTGGCGTGTACGACGATCAGGCTCACCTGGTGGGAGACCACGTCGTGCATCTCCCCGGCGATGCGCCGGCGCTCCTGTTCCCGCGCGGCCTCGGCGACGAGCCGCTGTTCCCGCTCGGCGCGCTCCGCCCGTTCGACGAGACCGGCGACCACGGCACGCCTCTGCCCCACGTAGAGCCCCAGCAGCAGCGGCACCAGGCAGGAGAAGACGAAGTTCACCGCGAACCAGGTCACCAGAGTCTGGACACTGGACCACGCTGCCGCGTGCCAGGGCGCGAGGGCCACCAGCCCGACACCGGCCGACGCCCAGACGACCCGGCGGCTGTGCGGGCCGCGACAGGCGCCCTCCGCGTAGTAGGCGAACGGCGTCGTGAAGGCCGAGACCTGGAGGACCTTGGCGATCAGCCCGACGGCGACGACCAGTTCGGGCGCCCGGCGCCGTACGAGCAGCGGCAGCGCGCTCACCGCGGCGAGCAGCAGATTCACCCAGGGAGCGGCCGGTCCCATGGAGGGGTTCTGGGCGCTGATCCACACCGCGAACAGCAGCGCGACCGCCGTCAGCACCAGATCCATGGCGCGCGCGGACAGACGGGGCGAGCGCGGTACGGGCCGCGCCGCGAGGCCCTGCGCCGCACCTCCGTCGCCGGAGGGCAGCAGAGCCCAGCTGCGCAGCGTGTTCCCGAGCCGGTTCCCGGGCTGACGAGTGCGGCTGCGACTGGTGGTTCTCACCCGGCGAGGATAGGTGGTGCCGGATCATGGCAAGCGGCCCGAAGGCCACCACCCCCGTAACGACGTCGCCCCAGCCTCGTACCGCGACGGCCGCCCCCTCCGCAGGGACCGCCCTGCGCCCCCCACGGCCGTACCGAAAGATGGACGTCGGCCGTCTTGCCGAACACCTGCCCCCTCGACACGCTGTGGGCATGACATCCCTGGGCGCCCGCCCCTGTCACGCCTGCCCCTGCCAGGGCGGGCCGGTACACGCCGGCGCCGCGCCCCGGTGATGCCCGTCAGAGGCGGTGTCGAAGCGGGCGAAAGCGCGCCCACCGCCTCCCCTCTCCCCTGGAGGTCGGACGAATGCGCTTGAGTCGGGCAAGACGGTGGCGCGGCGGCTGGAAGAGAACGCTCCAGTTGTTCCCGGTGGTCGCCGTCACGGTGGCGGCCACCCTCGTCGGTTCGCCGCATGCAGCGGCGGCGGTGCCACCGGCGCCGCCGGGATTCACCCTCACCTGGAGCGATGACTTCAACGGTGCATCGGGCACCGGCATCGACCAGAGCCAGTGGAAGTACGACACCGGTCCGGGCAGCACCTTCGGCACCGGTGAGATCGAGACCATGACCAGCAGTACGTCCAACGTCTACCACGACGGCCAGAGCCATCTGGTGCTCCAGGCCCAGCACGCCGGTTCCGACCCCGCGAGCGGCTGGACGTCCGGACGCGTGGAGACCCAGTCGGCGACGTTCGGCGCCCCGGCCGGCGGCGTCGTACGCATGGAGTCGGTCCTCCAGCAGCCCAACGTCACCACCGC
The DNA here is from genome assembly GCF_053612185.1 of Streptomyces sp. NPDC054757. Classification (NCBI taxonomy): domain Bacteria; kingdom Bacillati; phylum Actinomycetota; class Actinomycetes; order Kitasatosporales; family Streptomycetaceae; genus Streptomyces; species Streptomyces sp. NPDC054757. Next base: position 72,541 of record NZ_JBSHBW010000025.1, on the reverse strand, counting down.
CAACGGCGCGGGCTACTGGCCGGCGTTCTGGATGCTCGGCTCGACGCTGCGCTCCGGCGTGACCTGGCCGAAGTCCGGTGAGGTCGACATCATGGAGGACATCAACGGCCGCAGCTCCGATTTCAGCACCATCCACTGTGGCGTGAACCCGGGCGGCCCGTGCAACGAGTCGACGGGCATCGGCTCCGGCGAGCGCGCCTGTGCGGGCTGCCAGACCGGCTTCCACGACTACGCGGTGGAGATCGACCGCTCGGTCTCGCCGGAGCAGGTCAGGTTCTATCTCGACGGGGCCAACTTCTTCACCGTCAAGGCGAACCAGGTCGATGCGACCACCTGGGCCGACGCGATCGATCACCCCTTCTTCATCATCTACGACCTGGCGATCGGCGGTGGCTTCCCGGCCGCGTTCGGCGGCGGCCCGAACGCCGCCACGGTCTCCGGCGGCAAGCTGGTGATCGACTCGGTGGCGGTCTACAACAAGGCGCCCGGGGGCGGTGACGGTTCGGTGACCGGCCGGACGATCACCGGCCCTGGCGGCAAGTGCGTGGACGTGGCGGGTGACGACACCGGCGGTGACGGCACCGCGGTCCAGCTCTGGGACTGCCAGGCGGCGGCGAAGGACCAGCACTGGACCTGGAGCGGCCAGACGCTGCAGACCCTCGGCAAGTGCCTGGACATCGCCGGCGGCAACAGCGCCGGCGGCACCAAGCTCCAACTGGCCACCTGCAACAGCGGCGGCTACCAGAACTGGGTGCGCCAGAGCGACGGCTCCCTGAAGAACCCGGCCAGCGGCCGCTGCATCGACTCCCCGTCCGGCGCCACGGCCAACGGCACCCGCCTCCAGATCTGGGACTGCAACGGCGCTGCCGCCCAGAAGTTCGCCATCGGCACCCCGGTCTACGGTCCCGGCGGCAAGTGCGTGGACGTGGCGGGCGACGACACCGGCGGCGACGGCACCGCGGTCCAGCTCTGGGACTGCCAGCAGGCGACCTCGCTCGACCAGAAGTGGACCTGGAGCGGCCAGACGCTGCAGACTCTCGGCAAGTGCCTGGACATCGCAGGCGGCGTCAACGCCAACGGCACCAAGCTCCAACTGGCCACCTGCAACGGCGCCGGCTACCAGAACTGGACCGCCAACGCCGACGGTTCGATCTCCAACCCGACCACAGGCCGCTGCATCGACTCCCCGTCCGGCGCCACCGCCAACGGCACCCGCCTCCAGATCTACGACTGCAACGGCTCGGCCGCCCAGAAGTTCACCCTGGCCTGAGCCCGGCCCCACCCCTGGTACGCCGAAGGGCCCCACCGCGAACGGTGGGGCCCTTCGGTTGCCCTGCTGGGCCAGTGCGGAGGATACTAGATTCGAACTCGTGAGGGGTTGCCCCCAACACGCTTTCCAACGGTTCGTCCGGGGGTTCCGAGGCGTACGGTAGCGTCCTGACCAGCGGCTCGGTGGGTTCGGGCAGGGGCTCTGAACGAGGGTGTAGGCCGGTGAATGCAACCAGATGAACGCGCCTGATCTGGGCGCATCAATCTCCATGCTGAGGTGGTCGTTCGAGTGGCTTGTGCATCCGCCCGGACCGCTGCTGGTGGTCGGCCCACCAGACCTGGCCGGCCATTGCTATTCGACCTCGATATCCAGGTCGAGCGTCTCCTCCTCGACCGCGAGGTAGGTGTCTGACGTCGCTGCCTCCAGAAAACCCTCCTCGCTGGGGAGCGCGAGACGCGGAGTCAGATCGACGAGGTGCATCCAGGAGCCGCTGTCCCCGCTCGTGAAACCAGCGCGAACAGAGCGCAGCTGATCGTCCCGCTGTTCCGCTCGAACCCTACGCACGTAATCCTGCGCCGCAGCGGCCCTTTCCTCGCGCGCTCGATCGCTCATCTCTCGTTCGCGCCGCCGCGCCATTGTGTCTTCCGGACGCTGAACCTCACGGGGCAGCTCCATCATGTACACGGGCCGTTCTTCTCGGACCCGTGCGATGACGCGACGCTCCGCGTAGGCCAGCTCGCGGCACGCGCCGAACAGACGCCTGGACATCCCGAGCATGAGATCCGTGCCCGGAACCCGTCCCGTCAGCATGTCCAGGCCGTTCTGCTCCCTGATATCCGCGTCCTCGGAATCCGCGGCTACGCGGCGGCGTAGTTCGGCCGTGGGCCGGTCGCTCTCCAATAGCCGGATCGGATCCCTTCGCGTTGTTGCTGCCCCCTCCTCGTGCCTGCCGACTGCCGTGACGCGCAATCCGTCACGGGGCAACGACGACAGCGCAAGATACGTCAGCATGCGCGACCGAGCGAGCTCCAGGAGAGCCTCGTCGTCCTGCAGCGTTTCCTCGTCGGAGATGTTGTCGGGGTCCCCGGGCGGCGGGGCGCCCTCCACGTCGATCATCATGAACAGGCGCCGCTCCAAACTGGTCCCGCACAGCACCTTCTGGTGCGTGACAGGGACGAGGGCGCCGACGTCCAGCTGCTGCGCTCCCTTGATCCTGGGCCCCAGGCCGAGCCGGCGGCTCCCCTTCGCCTCGACTAGCCAGAGTTCTGTTGTGGCCGGGTGCGTGCCGAACAGGTCCGGCAGACTAGGCGCTATGTCCCAGCCGGGCGCTGCGCCTGGTGGGATCGCGCTCTCGGCGTGTGTGGTGGAGCCGAGCCCCATCGTCTGGCAGGCCCACTGGGCCATCGTCATGCCGACGTGGTAGCCGAATGCGGTACGAGTCGAGCTCTCGGTTCCATGGGTGTAGACGACGCTGGGCACGATCTCGCGCCCGGCCCGCACGAGATAAGCGGAGAGGGGGTATCGGCGTGCCCTGATCTCGTGGCGTGCGAGACGGGGCGTAGCGGTGATCCAGGAGCCGATGTCCCGCCCCACCGCGATCGTGGCATCCAGGAGTGCACGCCACGTGGTGCCGACGAGATACGCGCCGTCCGCAGGGATGCCGGTGCCCTGGGGCCAGGGTTGGTGGGCCAAGCCCACCTGCACAGGAGTGGGCCGCGGCGCGGGGGCCAGCGGGGAGCTACGGCGGAGGAACACGGGGACGTCGAAGGCGTCGGGCGCGGACAGCGGAGTATCCACGTTCCCCGCCCAGGCAGGCGGCTGCATGCGCTCACTGTGCCACTGGCTCCCCCAACCGTGAGCGGCAGGGCAGGTGGACTCCAGTGCCCTATGCACGGTCTGAACCAGTATCGACGCTCACTTGGGCGGGGCCCTGGGGCCGACTTGCAGACCTCGCTGTCTACGGCCCGAGAAAGTAGGGGGACGTGGCGGCGTGATTGACGCTTCCCTGTGAAAATGATGCGGAACCGACCGAATTCACATCCGGTCGGGTCCGCATCTTTCTACGCCTCGCCCCGGAGCAAGGGCGGTAGCTCCACGTCCACTGCCAGGTGTTCGAGTTCGGTCAGGGCTCCGCCAAAGTCGGCCGAGAGTGCGAGCATCAGCTCCGACAGGGGCCTGGCTTCCAGCGTGTCCTTGTCGTCGGCCTCGATCGGGCCGATGTCAAGGTCACGCTCGCAGGCAGTGGCGAGGCTGGCGAAACGCGTCAACACACGATGTCCGAGGGTGACGAAAGCTTCCTGGTCGTCCGGGTCTGCAGGCGGGACGGGCACTGGAAGCATCTTGGCCTTGGAGATGCTGATGGAGGCCAGGTTCACCCTCTGCTTGCCGCTGGCTTCGAACCAGGAACGGGCGGCCGAGTTGACGTACCAGCCGTAGAGCTTGGGGTGCGTGGCGTGTTCCTGGATCCGGGCCCGAAAGAAGTGGTTCTGGTGGATGCAGTCCTTGATTCGGCTCGCCCAGATCCAGCCGCGCCCAAGCTTGTCCCGGGCACCGCCCTCGTTCATGAGCAGGTCTCCGTCCTGGAGCCGGAGCTCGGCCGGTTCGTTCAGCGATACGGATCTTCGTGACTCGGGATAGGTCAAGGCGGGCGCGCTGGACGTTGGCGACCCGCAGGTACGGCACCTCGGGCAGCCCGGAGTCATCCCGCCTTTTGAAGCACTTTCTCCAGGAGAGGGGTCTCCTGCGGCGGGCGGACGAGGATCTCACGGAGGGCGTCCTGCGGGTTCGTGAGGACCGGCTCCGTCCCAAGTACCTGCACGGCTGCGGGGGCGAGTGCGGGCGCAAGCTCGGCTACTGCAAGCAGCGCGTCAGGAAGAACGAGGACACGGCGAACACGAAGTCGCGCGACGGCCGCTGCGTCAACGGGGCCCCTGACGAACTCGTTCGGCTGCTGACACTGCACCGAGAGAAGCGGGGCGAAGAGCGAAGGCGGGGCGGCGGAGGAAGGTCCCGAAGAGCCCCGTTGAGACTGTGGACGAGACTGCCAAAGCAGAAGGCCCGGACGGCATACGCGGTCCGGGCCTTCCAGCTGCGGAGGATACGAGATTCGAACTCGTGAGGGGTTGCCCCCAACACGCTTTCCAAGCGTGCGCCCTAGGCCACTAGGCGAATCCTCCGCGGCAAACAATACAAGACGTTGAGGAGTGCTAGCGAACTCGATTCCGACCCGGGGGATCGGCTAGGGTGTGGGTCAGCCCCTCACGTGGCGCTATCTGACTGAACTCCCCCAGGGCCGGAAGGCAGCAAGGGTAGGTTGGCTCTGGCGGGTGCGTGGGGGGCCCTTTGTGTTCCCGGGATGTGTTCCCGGGACCTGGGTCCCTGGATGCCCCGGGCGTTCGGGGGCGTGGGTTGTCGGTGGGCCCCGATAACCTCGTAGATGTGTCGTCCCTTGCGCTGTACCGCCGCTACCGTCCCGAATCGTTCGCCGAGGTCATCGGGCAGGAGCATGTCACTGCCCCGTTGCAGCAGGCCCTGCGGAACAACCGGGTCAACCACGCGTATCTGTTCAGCGGGCCGCGCGGCTGCGGGAAGACCACCAGCGCGCGGATCCTGGCCCGCTGTCTGAACTGTGAGCAGGGGCCCACACCCACACCGTGCGGTGAGTGCCAGTCCTGCCGGGACCTCGCGCGCAACGGGCCGGGGTCGATCGATGTCATCGAGATCGACGCCGCTTCGCACGGTGGTGTGGACGACGCCCGTGATCTGCGCGAGAAGGCGTTCTTCGGGCCGGCCAGCAGTCGTTACAAGATCTACATCATCGACGAGGCGCACATGGTCACGTCGGCGGGGTTCAACGCCCTGCTGAAGGTGGTCGAAGAGCCCCCGGAGCACCTCAAGTTCATCTTCGCGACTACCGAACCCGAGAAGGTCATCGGCACCATCCGGTCGCGTACGCACCACTACCCCTTCCGGCTGGTGCCGCCCAGCACCCTGCGCGACTACCTCGGCGAGGTGTGCGGGCAGGAGGGCGCCCAGGTCGCGGAGGGCGTGCTGCCCCTCGTCGTGCGGGCCGGGGCGGGGTCCGTCCGGGACTCCATGTCCGTCATGGACCAGCTGCTGGCGGGCGCGGGCGAAGAGGGTGTGACGTATGCCATGGCCACCGCCCTGCTCGGTTATACGGACGGCACGCTCCTCGACTCCGTCATCGACGCGTTCGCCTCGTCGGACGGCGCCGCCGCCTTCGAGCTGGTCGACCAGGTCATCGAGCGAGGCAACGACCCGCGCCGGTTCGTCGCCGACCTCCTGGAGCGGCTGCGCGACCTGGTGATCCTGGCCGCCGTGCCGGACGCGGGGGAGAAGGGGCTGATCGACGCCCCGGCGGACGTCGTCGCGCGGATGCAGGCACAGGCCTCCGTCTTCGGCGCCGCGGAGCTGAGCCGCGCGGCGGACCTGGTCAACACCGGGCTCACCGAGATGCGCGGCGCCACTTCCCCGCGGCTCCAGCTCGAACTGATCTGTGCGCGGGTGCTGCTCCCGGCCGCCTTCGACGACGAGCGCTCCCTGCAGGCCCGGCTGGACCGTCTGGAGCGCGGCGGCGCCTTCGTGCCGGGTGGGCAGGGGCCGGCCATGGGGTACGTACCGGGCGCCGAGGCACATCCCACGATGGCCGCCCCGCCCGGCCCGGCTGCTGGATCTCCTCCTGGTCCTGGTGGATCTGCTGGACCTGCGGGGTTCGGCGGACCTGCCGGGCCTGCTGGGCCCGGCGGGCCGGGTGGGGCCGCTGGGGCTGCCGGGCCCGGTATGACGGTGGCGCCCGGCATGGGGCCGGCCGCTGCTCGTGCTGCGGCTCGGGGGGAGGCCGCAGGTACGGACACGGGGGCCGGTGCGGGACAGGGCGCCGGTGCCGGTTCCGCCGGTCCGGCAGGCGCTTCTGCTCCGGCTGGGCCTCCCGCCGCAGCCGCGCAGGCGGCACCGGCTCCGCCGCCCGGTGCTTCCGCGCAGCCGCCCGCCCCCGCCCCGGCCGCCCGGCAGCCCGGCGCCTGGCCGGGTGCGGCCGCGGCCCAGCCCCAGCCGCAGCGCCCGGCCGGAAGCTGGCCGTCCGCTGCCGCTCCGGGGCAGGGGCAGGGGCAGCCCGGGCAGGCGGCCCCTCCGGCCGCGCCCGGAGGCCCGTCGTCCGCGCCGCCCGCCGGGCCCGCGCCCGGTATGGCCCAAGGCGCGGCCCAGGTGCGGAACATGTGGCCCGAGATCCTTGAGGCCGTCAAGAACCGGCGCCGCTTCACCTGGATCCTGCTCAGCCAGAACGCCCAGGTCGCCGGCTTCGACGGGACCACCCTCCAGCTCGGCTTCCCCAATGCGGGTGCCCGGGACAACTTCGCCTCCAGCGGCAGCGAGGACGTACTGAAGCAGGTCCTCGCGGACCAGTTCCACGTCCAGTGGAGGGTCGACGCGATCGTCGACCCCTCCGGCGGTACGCAGCCCCCCGGCGGCAGCGGTCACCCCGGCCCCGGCGGGTCCTCGCCGGCGCCTCAGCGGCCGGCGCCCCAGGGCGGGGCATCCCAGGGCGGAGGCGGTGGGGGCGCGCCCGGACCGGTTCAGCAGCCGCCCGCTCCGGAGCCGCCGCAGCGCCAGCGGCCACAAGCCTTCCGGGAGCCCGAGCCGCCGCCGGTGCCGGACGGACCGCCACCCGTCTCGCTGGAGGACGACACCCCGGAGGACGACGACCCCGATCTGGTCGACTCGGCGCTCTCGGGCCACGATCTGATCGTGCGCGAACTGGGGGCGACCGTGGTGGAGGAGTACACGAACGAGTAGCCGGACCGGATCAGCCGAACCGGATCAGCCGAGCCATCGGACTGTTCGGATCATCTGGATCATCCGGATGAGAGCCGGCACCGGGCGGCCATGCGCGGGCAGCCGGCCGCACACCACGTGCACCACCCCCACCACCCGGGCCACCAAAGCGACACCCGGCCGGGTAGGTGGAGGAACCTACGAAGACCCCGCCCGCCGCTTTGGGTCGCCCGTACAAGGCCCGGCCCGGGTCGGTACCGGTGCGCGGGCTAGGCTTCGTACCGTGAAGGTCCTTGTCATCGGCGGCGGCGCCCGCGAACACGCCCTGTGCCGCTCTCTTTCCCTCGACCCCGAGGTCACCTCCCTGCACTGCGCCCCCGGTAACGCGGGCATCGCGGAAGTGGCCGAGCTGCACGCCGTGGACGCGCTGGACGGCGCCGACGTCGCCCGGCTCGCGACCCGGCTCGGTGCCGGGCTCGTCGTCGTCGGCCCCGAGGCGCCGCTGGTCGCCGGGGTCGCCGACGCGGTACGGGAGACGGGCATCCCGTGCTTCGGGCCGAGCCGGGAAGCGGCGCAGCTGGAGGGTTCCAAGGCCTTCGCCAAGGACGTGATGGCGGGGGCGAACGTCCCCACCGCCCGCGCCTACGTCTGCACCACCCCGGAGCAGATCGATGCCGCGCTCGACGCCTTCGGTGCCCCGTACGTGGTGAAGGACGACGGCCTCGCCGCGGGCAAGGGCGTCGTGGTGACCGACGACATCGCGGCGGCCCGCGCCCATGCGCTGGCGTGCGGCCGGGTGGTCATCGAGGAGTTCCTCGACGGCCCGGAGGTCTCGCTCTTCGCGATCTCGGACGGGGTGACGGTCCTCCCGCTCCAGCCGGCACAGGACTTCAAGCGCGCCCTCGACGGCGACGAGGGGCCCAACACCGGTGGCATGGGCGCGTACTCCCCGCTCCCGTGGGCCGATCCCAAGCTGGTCGACGAGGTCATGCAGACGGTGCTCCAGCCGACCGTCGACGAACTGCGCCGCCGGGGCACGCCCTTCGCGGGGCTGCTGTACGCGGGCCTCGCGATCACCTCTCGCGGCGTACGGGTCATCGAGTTCAACGCCCGGTTCGGGGACCCCGAGACCCAGGTGGTGCTGGCCCGGCTGAAGACCCCGCTGGCCGGTGTCCTGCTGAACGCGGCCAACGGCACCCTCGACACGGTCCCGCCGCTGAACTGGCGCGACGAGGCCGCCGTGACCGTCGTCATCGCCTCGCACAACTACCCGGACACCCCCCGCACCGGTGACCCCATCGGCGGCCTCGACGAGGTGGCGGCCCAGGATGCGCCCCACGCGTACGTTCTGCACGCCGGGACCAGGCAGGACGGCGACGCGGTGGTGAGCGCGGGCGGCCGGGTGCTCTCGGTGACCGCGACCGGCGCGGATCTGGGCGAGGCCCGTGCACGGGCGTACATCGCGCTGGACAGGGTGCGGCTCGACGGGGCGCAGCATCGTACGGACATCGCGGCGAAGGCCGCAGCCATCTGACGGTTTTCCGTCAGCACCTTTACCCAAAGCCATTCCATCGAGTGACGGCTCGCCCATCCGGATGACGCCCGCCGGGACCCCAACTAGTCTGCGGCGCAGGCGTTCCGGCACTTGGCCCACCGGCATTGCGATGTCAGTGGCGGGTGCCACAGTGGGGGAGTGAGCAAAGCCGTCGCAGGGGCAGAGGGGGTGACGTCCAGCCGTGTCCGAGAACCGTACGAGCGATGCGCGGGTTGATCCGCGTACCAAGCGGGGTGCGCAGGGCGCGCGCGCCCATGCACTGGCCGTTCTGGCGGTCCGGGGCAGGGCCTTGGCCGTGGCGTTGCTGCCGGCCGCTGTCGCGGTCGTGCTGCTGGCCGGTGGGGCCATGGGCCGTCTCAGCGGCGGAAGTTGGGATGTGGCGCGCTGGGTGGTGACGGGGTTCGCGCTGGTGGTGCTGGGCATGGCCGCCGCCGTGGGGGCCGTGATCGCCGGGGCCGGGCCCGCCGTCAGCCCGACGGTGGCGCTCACCGAGACCTCGGCGCCCGACCTGCACCGGATGGTGCGGGATCTGGCGGACCGGCTCGAAGTGCCGGTCCCGTCGGCGATAGCGCTGACCCCGGACTGCGACAGCTGGCTCGAGGACCGTTCGCACCCCGCCACCCGGTCCATATCCGGTTCCGGTTCCGGATCCGGATCCGGAACCGGCGGGCGGCTGAGCGTGTTCCGCAGAATACGGTCCCGTTCCCCGCGCGTGGCGGACGCCCCCGTGCTGGTGATCGGCTCGCCCTTCCTGTGGTGGATGCGGGTGGCCGAGCTGCGGGCCCTTCTCGCGCCGGTCATCGCCGGTACGGGCCCCTCCGCACATCCCGACATCGCGGCGTCGCGCCGGTTCGTACGGGGCCTCGATGCGGCGGTCGCCGTCTCGTCCCGGGCCGGGCTCGGCCCGGTGCGTCGTATGGCGTACGGCTTCGTCGGCTGGACCGCCAGGCTGCTGCTGCGCAGTTGCCGTGGCCATGTGGCCGAGATGGAGCGGGGGGTCGCGGCCGCCGCGTCGGACCGTGCACAGGCTGTGGATTACGCGCTGCGGATCGTCGCCCAGGAGCAGGTGGGGCTGGCCTACGCGGGCTGGGACCGGCTGCTGACCCGGGTCGCGCTGCCCGCCTGGCGGATGGGCCGCTGGCCGTCCAGGCTCGACGCCGGGGTGGTCTCGGCACTCACCGAGCTGTCGCGGAGGGACCGTCTGGCCGAGGGCTTCACCTCCCGGCTGGGCGAGCGCCCCGCCTGCGACCTCCTGGAGGAACCGGGCGCGGTCGACGCCGCCACCTCCCTCCTCGCCGCCAGGCTCTTCCACGGCGGCCCGGCCGATACCGGACCCGACTGGTCCCCGGTGGACTGGCAGCAGTACCCGGAAGAGGTCGTCGACCGTAAATGGCGTACGGAAGCGGCCAGGCTGCACCGCGTCCTCGACCGGCTGGGCGTGCGCAGCACGGCCGAAGCGGGGGCAGGCCCCGACGAGCCGGGCGATCCGACGCTGGCCCGCGTCCTGGACCACATCGCGGCCGACGACACGGAGTCGCTGGCGGCCGCCGTCACCGCCGAGGTCGCCCGCGAGGAGGCCGCGGCACCGGTCCCCGTACCGGGCGGCGGCCTGGAGGGCGAGGAGCTCTGGGACACCGGGGCGATCCCGCTCTTCCCGCTCCAGCCACCCCGCACCGGGCGCGATCTGCTCGCGGATCACGTCACCGCGATGATCTGCTGCGCAGCGGTGGACACGGCCGGAGCGGCCCCCGGCCTCGACTGGCTGGACGGCCCCGCACTGCTGGTGGGCGGCGAGCGCAGGGCGGACCTGGGCGGGCATGTGATGAGCCTGGTGGAGGACGGGGACGGGGAGCCGCTGCGGGGGTGGCTGACAGCGGTGGGGGTACGCGCGGAGAAGCCGGTACGGCTGGTCTGAGCGGAGAAGCCGGTACGGCTGGTCTGTGGCGCGACCGCCTTGCCCCGGGAGCGGAGAGCCCGGCGGGTGGCCTCGGTGTCCGACTGGTGGCCCTGTCCGGGGAACGCCGCGGCCTTCCCGGGCCGGGTGGCGGCGGTGCAGGGCGGGGCGCCCCGTTGCGGGGAAACCAAAACGGTGATGGGGCAACCGGAGCCAGAACCTCCCGGATCATTCCACGAATTCGGTACTGTCCTCGCCAATTCGCGACGAACAGTAACGGAGTGAGTGCCATATGTGATGTGCTGGTGCCGGTCGCTGACAGTCGGTGCATCACTGTTGTGCCTGAGCGGCCGAGGGAAGGGGAGCCGCATGGGGGCGGAGCAGATCCGGCGCTGGGAGTCGGGAGCCCTTGCGCACGCCGTCTCGGACCCGTTCGGGCAGGGCCCGCTGCCCTGGCTCCGCGCGAGCGAGCACTACGTCGACGACAACGGCCATGTCGTGCCTTGGTACGCGCCGGACGCGCCCCATCACCGCTCCGGCGGCCCGCGTACCGCCGACGACGTGAAGAAGCAGATCAAGGGGTTCGCCTCCAACGGCGCGGCCGCCCCGGGTGAGGCCATCGACTTCCATGTCACGGTCGACCCGCCCCAGCAGTTCTCCGTCGACATCTACCGCATCGGTCACTACGGCGGCGACGGCGCGGCGAAGATCACCACCAGCCCGCGCCTCTCCGGGATCGTCCAGCCGCCCCCGCTCACCGCCGACCGCACGGTCTCCTGCCACCACTGGTGGCTCTCCTGGCGGCTGCAGATTCCTTCGTACTGGTCGATCGGCGCCTATGTCGCGGTGCTGACCACCGTCGACGGCTACCGCTCGCACATCCCCTTCACCGTCCGGGACAGCCACCCCGCGGATCTGCTTCTCCTGCTCCCCGACGTGACCTGGCAGGCCTACAACCTCTACCCGGAGGACGGACACACCGGCGCCAGCCTGTACCACGCCTGGGACGGCATGGGCCGGCTCCTCGGTGAGGAGGACGCCGCCACCACGGTCTCCTTTGACCGGCCCTACGCGGGCGCGGGCCTGCCCCTGCACGTCGGGCACGCCTACGACTTCATCCGCTGGGCCGAGCGCTACGGATACGACCTCGCCTATGCCGACGCCCGCGATCTGCACGCCGGGCGCATCGACCCCACCCGCTACCGCGGACTGGTCTTCCCCGGCCATGACGAGTACTGGTCGGTGCCCATGCGGCGTACGACGGAGGCCGCCCGTGAACACGGCACCTCCCTCGTCTTCCTCTCGGCCAACACCATGTACTGGCAGGTCGACCTCGGCCCGTCCCCCTCCGGTGTCCCGGACCGCCTCCTCACCTGCCTCAAACGCCGCGGACCCGGGAAGCCCACACTGTGGCGCGAGATCGACCGGCCCGAACAGCAGCTCCTCGGCATCCAGTACGCGGGGCGGGTCCCCGAGCCGAGCCCGCTCGTCGTCCGCAACGCCGAGCACTGGCTCTGGGACGCGACCGGTGCGGGCGAGGGCGATGAACTCGACGGTCTGGTCGCGGGCGAGGCCGACCGCTATTTCCCGCGCACCGCGCTTCCGCAGCACGAGAGCCGGATCCTGCTCGCCCACTCGCCGTACGAGGACGGCGAGGGGATCGTGCGGCACCAGGAGACGTCCCTGTACCGGGCCCCGTCCGGCGCGCTCGTCTTCGCCTCGGGCACCTTCGCCTGGTCACCCGCGCTGGACCGCCCCGGCCATGTCGATACGCGCATCCAGCGGGCGACAGCCAACCTGCTCGACCGTATCTGCAAGCGCGACTGATCCGTCGCGCGATCCGCCGTGGAGGTCCCGCCGTGCCGCCCGCCACGAACAGTGCCGGGCGGCATGCCGACCCCCGGCCGACCCTGGAGGGGCCCGCACGCGGCGCATACGGGAGAATCGACTCCGACCCCACCGCTTGGACAGAACCACGGGGAGGAACCGTGTCCGGATTCGTAGAAAAGCCCGAGCCGCTTCAGGTGCCGGGCCTGGTACACCTGCACACCGGCAAGGTGCGCGATCTGTACCAGAACGAGGCGGGCGACCTCGTGATGGTCGCCAGCGACCGTTTGTCCGCGTACGACTGGGTGCTGCCCACCGAGATCCCCGACAAGGGCCGGGTGCTCACCCAGCTGTCGCTCTGGTGGTTCGACAAGCTCGCCGATCTCGTGCCGCACCATGTCATCTCCACCGACCTGCCGGCCGGCGCCCCCGCCGGCTGGGAGGGCCGCACCCTGGTCTGCAAGTCGCTGCGGATGGTCCCGGTGGAGTGTGTGGCCCGTGGCTATCTGACCGGGTCCGGGCTGCTGGAGTACCAGGCGCACCGCACGGTCTGCGGTCTCGCGCTTCCGGAGGGACTGACCGACGGATCCGAACTCCCCGCGCCGATCTTCACGCCGGCCACCAAGGCGGCCGTCGGTGACCACGACGAGAACGTGAGTTACGAGGAAGTCGCCCACCGGACCGGCGCGGAGACCGCCGCCGATCTGCGGCGCGCGACCCTCGATGTGTACGAGCGGGCCCAGGGCATCGCGCGCGAGCGGGGCATCATCCTCGCCGACACGAAGTTCGAGTTCGGTTACGACGGCGACCAACTCGTCATCGCCGACGAGGTGCTGACCCCGGACTCGTCCCGCTTCTGGCCCGCGGCCGACTGGGAGCCGGGCCACGCACAGCCCTCGTACGACAAGCAGTTCGTGCGCGACTGGCTCACCTCGGACGCATCCGGCTGGGACCGGAAGGGAGAACTGCCGCCGCCCGCCCTCCCGCAGGAGATCGTGGACGCGACCCGCGCGAAGTATGTGGAGGCCTACGAACTGCTGACCGGCACTCCCTGGTCGTAGCCGGAAGGGTTCCCGTTCGGATCGCGGCCCTCCGCGCGGCGGCGCGGAGGGCCGCGCATGAAGAAGCCCCCGGTCGGAATTCCGACCGGGGGCTTCTCTGTCCTGCTGCTGAGCGGACGACCAGGTTCGAACTGGCGACCTCAACCTTGGCAAGGTTGCGCTCTACCAACTGAGCTACGTCCGCATGCGCCGTAGCGCTGGCACCACTATACCCAACCTCGCTCCCGTGCGAGACGCACCGCGGTATGACGGTTCTCCGCTCCCAGCTTGGACGCCGCCGACGACAGATAGTTGCGCACCGTTCCCTGCGAGAGTGAGGCACGCTCGGCGATCTCTGCGATCGGTGCGCCGTCCGCTGCCAGTTCCAGTACCTCCACCTCGCGGGCCGTGAGGGGTGAGTCTCCCGCGGAGATCGCGTCAGCGGCCAACTCCGGGTCCACATAACGCCCTCCGGCCCGCACCGTCCGGATGATCTCCGCCAGCCGCTGCGCGGAAACGGTCTTCGGAACGAACCCCTTCACCCCGGCGGAGAGCGCCCTCTTGAGATGGCCGGGCCGCCCATGGCTGGTGACGATCATGCAGCGGCACTCGGGGAGTGCCCTCCGCAGGGATGTGGCCACGCTCACACCATCGGTGCCGGGCATCTGCAGGTCGAGCACCGCCACATCCGGCCGGTGCGCCCGTGCCATGGCGAGCGCTTCGGGGCCGGAAGCGGCTTCGGCCACGACCACAAGATCGTCCTCCAGCCCGAGCAACGCCGCGAGCGCTCCCCGGATGAGGTGCTCGTCGTCCGCGAGAAGCACCCGTATGGGCACGGAGGCCGGCGCTACGGGCGGCGATGTCGGGCTGTGCGCCGGTACGGATGGCGGCGGCGGGCTGTGCGTCGGTACGGGTGGCGACGTCGGGTCCTGCGTCGGTACGGGTGGGGTCCCTGGTGCGGACGCGGGCGGCGGGGCCGGTGTCGGTAGGGGTGTGGGTCCCGGCCCCGTTGCGTGCGGAGGGCCGACTGCCAGTACGGGTGCGGGTGTGGCTTGGGGCACGGGGGCCGATGAGGGGTGCGTCATGCGGTTGCCTCCCCGGTTGTCTCTCCGGCGGAGGCCGAGGCGGAGATGGGACCCGGATCGGTGGCGCGCGTGGTGGAGGTGGCCATGTGGGTGGGCATCTGCACGGGGGTGGCCGTGGGCGCGGGTAGGGAAGCGGTGGACATCGGGGTGGCGGCGGCCGTGGTGGCGGGGAGGGGAGTGGTGGTGGGCATTGGCGTGGTGGCGGGCAGGTCGGCGGTGGTTGGTGGGGTGGCGGACGAGCGGCGGGTGGCGGGCGTCTGTGGGGTGGCGGACGAGCGGTGCGTAGCGGGCGTCTGTGGAGTGGCGGGCGCCGGTGGGGTGGCAGACGGGTGGCCTGTCGTGGGCGTCGGAACGGGGGCGGTGGGGGGCGCCGCGGTTGCCGTCGTGGCCGCGGGCGCGGCCGCAGCAGTGGGCAGGGGCGTGGGGCTCGGCATGGTGGAGCTGGGCACGGGTGGGCTGGTGTCGGTCGGCTGTGGATTCGGCTCAGGGCGGTCCGGGCCGCCGGCCAGTGGGACCTCCGCGGCGAGCCGGAATCGGCCGCCGGGGGCCGGGCCGGCCGCCAGCGTCCCGTCCACAGCGGTCAGCCTCTCGCGCAGCCCGGCGAGCCCGGTGCCCGGCGTGGAACCGCTGCCGCTGCCTCCCGCCGCCGCTCCGTCGTTCTCGACCGTCAGGGTCGCTGCCGACGCCGACCTAGACACCGTGATGTCGCACCGCCGTGCATCTCCGTGGCGCAGCACATTGGTGGCAGCCTCCCGGACGACCCAGCCGAGTGCCGACTGCACATCCACGGGGAGTCCGCCCGGCGGCCCGGTGACGGTGCACTCGATGCCGGCCGCCTGCAACACGCCCTGGGCCCCGACCAGTTCCGTGGCGAGGTCCGCTCCGCGGTACCCCCGGACCACCTGGCGTACCTCCCGTTGCGCTTCGTGGGCCATGCGCTGGACCTCGGACATCTGGTCCACCGCCTCCGGCCGCCCCCGCCGGGCCAGTTGCACCGCCAGCTCGCTCTTGAGCGCCATCACGGCGAGATTGCGACCCATCACATCGTGCAGGTCCCGGCCGAACCGCAGGCGCTCCTCCGCGACCGCGAGCCGTGCCTCCACATCCTTGGTCTCGTGCAATTTCCACATCACGCCCAGATGCCAGGCCGAGCAACGGATGGCGGCGGCGACCCAGAAGGGGCCGCCCACCATGCAGGCCAGACAGGCAGCGAAGAGCGGCCGGTCGCCGCCGAGCAGGAGGACCGGTCCGCACACCATGGCCGCGGCGCCCAACTGCACCAGGACCGAAATCCGCTTCCGGACGATCAGACAGTGCGCCATCGTGAACGGAACCACGGTGGTACACAACTGCATCGGCAACCCGGGGACATTCCGTAGCCCCGCTTCCGAGGCGAGGGCCAGAACGGCTGTCAGGTCCGTCACCATCAGAGCCGCGCCCCAGGCCACCAGCCGCCGGGAGAGCCTGGACCAGCCCAGGTATTCGGCCAGGCCTCCGGAGACCAGCGAGGTGCAGAACACCCCCTGGGCGACCGCGAGAAGGCAGGACGCGGCGATCAGCGCGGCGGGCGCATCGGAGTGCCGGACCGGGCGCGTCACGCTGTACATCACCTGGAGAGTGGCGGCCAGCCACAGCAGCGCGTATATCGTCGCGCGCGAGTAGAGGTCGGCCTGCGCGAACGCGCCCCGCTTCCGCAACCCCCGTAGCCACTGCCTCACGTACCGCCTCTTCCCTCCGGCTCTCCGGCCGCACCCTGCACACCCCCTGCTGGGGTCTACCCGTCTTGGACTGCGCCGCCCGGTCTCCTCTCAGGCGCCGTCATCTCAGGCATCGTCCACCTCGGCGATCCCCGGACCACGCCACCTTGTCCCCGGATCCGCTGAGCCCCCGGATCCGCTGGTCCCCCGGCTCCCTTTCCCCGACACCCCCCCCGCCGGTCCGGGTCAGCGCCGGGGCTCCCAGCGGAACCACCGGCGTACAGCAAACACCGAGAGGACCGTCCAGGCCACCGCCGTCAGTACATGCCCCAGTGCTTCGTACGCGGACATCGATCCGGTCCAGGCGCCACGGACCAGCTCCACCACCGGGGTCAGCGGCAGCAGTTCGCACACCGATGCCAACCGGTCGGGGAATATCTCCAGCGGGACGAATACGCCCGACCCCTCCATCGACACCAGCATCAACGGGATGACCGTCAGCTGGGCGGCCTCGGCGGACTTGGTGACCCCCGCCGTCGCCGCGCCCAACGCGGTGAGCATCACGACGCCCAGGGCGACGCCCACGAGGAGCAGTTGGGGTGCGGGCGGCAGGCCCATGTCGAAGACCACTCCACAGCCCGCCGACAGGACCGCGCACTGCACCAGCGCGATGACTGCGGAGGGCAGGGACGCCCCGGCGAGTATCTCCGTGTCCCGCGCTTCTCCCGTGCGCAGCCGCTTGAGCACCAGCTGCTCACGGCGGACCACCAGCACCCCCACCACACCGTTGTACAGAGCGAAGAGCAGACCGAACCCGATGCCTCCGGGCAGCAGCACGGCCCCCGCCGTCAGCCCGGCCCTGTCCAGGGTCTTCTGGTCGATCGTCGACGAGATCACGAAAGTCATCGAGATGGGCAGCACCAGCATGGTGAAGAGCGACGCCTTGCTACGTCCCAGCAGGGTCAGTTCGGCACGGGCGAGCGCGAGCATCCGCCCCGTGCCGAGCGTCCCTACCCGCTCGCAGCCCGCCGACCCGGTGCCGGCCCCGGGACCGGCACCGGTCCCGGCCCCTCCCGTACGGGCGTCTGCTGTACGTCCCTCCGCTGCCTGTTCCTCTGCTGTCCGTCCCTCCACTGTCCGTCCCTCCACGCGTGCCCCCGTCGTGCTCACCGGGTGACCTCCTGCTTCTGTGCGATACCGAGAAACGCCTCTTCCAGCGAGGCCGACCGGACATCGAGCCCCCGCAGCTCGATCTCCTTGTCCCTGGCCCACAGGAGGAGTTCGGTCGCGGATCGCTGCAGTTCGTCGGTCCGCAGCTGTATGTTCCCGCCCGTGCGGACATACGTCCCCAGCGCCGGCAGGTCGCCGATCGCGACCCCTTCGGGCAGCGAGAAGGAGATGTGTGAGGGCTGGGCGGCCACCACCTCGTCCACCCGGCCCTCGGCCGCTATCCGCCCCTCGTGCAGGATCGCCAGCCGGTCGGCCAGCACCTCGGCCTCCTCCAGATAGTGCGTGGTCAGCAGGACCGTCGTACCGCCGTCGCGCAGCTCCCGCACCAACTCCCAGGTCTCTCTGCGCCCTTCGGCGTCCAGACCGGTCGTCGGCTCGTCGAGGAAGAGCACCTCGGGGCGCCCCAGAAGCGCCATCGCCAGGTCCAGCCGCCGCTTCTCGCCGCCGGACAGCTGCTTCACCCGTATGGCGGACCGCCCGCCGAGCCCCACCATCTCTATGGCTTCACCCACCGGCCGCGCCCTGCTGGTGCAGCCGGCCCACATCCGGACCGTCTCGGCCACGGTCAGCTCGGGGGAGAAGCCGCCCTCCTGGAGCATGACGCCGGTCCTCGGCCGGATGGCGGCGCGCTCACGGTACGGATCGTGCCCGAGCACGCGCACGCGGCCTCCGCTCGGTGGCGCCAGCCCCTCCAGGAGCTCCACTGTGGAGGTCTTTCCGGCGCCGTTCGTCCCCAGCAGGGCGAAGAGCTCCCCCGCGGCCACGGAGAAGGAGACACCGGCCACCGCCTCATAGCCGCCGGCATAGCTGCGCCGCAGGTCTGCGACCTCAATCACATCTGTCATGTGTCCAGGCTGCCCCCGGCCCGGCCCCCCGCCCGATGACATATGTCATCAGAACGGAGCGACCCGTCATCGGAGCGGATCGCCGGGAGACTCCCAGCCACGAGCCACGAGCCACGAGCCGTGAGTCGGGAGTCAATGAGCCAAGACGAGCCCGACCTCGTGAGGAGCGTGAGGAGATCGATTCCGCGGGGAAGCCCGGCCACACAGAGGAGACCGAAAACCAAGAAGTCCCCGATCGAATTCCGACCGGGGACTTCTCTTTCCTGCTGCTGAGCGGACGACCAGGTTCGAACTGGCGACCTCAACCTTGGCAAGGTTGCGCTCTACCAACTGAGCTACGTCCGCAGATTGCAGCCGACCGGCTTTTACCGGGCGGTGCGAACACCACTCTACCCGACAGTCCGAGTGGACCGGTCCGGAGAGTGATGCAGAGCGGGTGACAGGAATTGCACACTGCGCCTTCCCCCTGGAAGGGGGATGTTCTACTACTGAACTACACCCGCACGCTGCTTCGAACGGGGCCTTTCGGCCTCGCCCTTCGGCGTGCTCCAGACTCTAGCTGACCAGCAGGGGTGGAATGCAAGTCGGGCGCTCCGAGAGGGAGTCCGAGCACTCCGAGGGGCGGGGCCGGGCACTCCGGCACGGGGGCCGGGCATCCCCGGGAAGGGGGGCGCGAGCACCCGCCGGAAGGGGGCCCGGTCAGCCGAGAGCCGAGCACCCCGAGAAGAGTCCGCGTACTCCGGGAGCCTGAGGGAGCCGGTCACGGCCGCCGGCCGGACCGGGGCCGGTCAGCCGGCCGCGTTGAACGCCTCGTAGACCTTCTTCGGGATGCGCCCCCTGGCCGGTACCTCCATCTTGTTGGACCGGGCCCAGGCGCGTACGGCCGCCGGGTCGGGGGCCACCGAGGTGTGCCGGTAGGTCCTGCCCGACTTCGACTGCTTCCTGGCCACCTCCAGGAACGGGGCCAGTGACTTGCGCAGTTTCTTTGCATTGGCGGTATTGAGGTCGATCTCGTACGACTTCCCGTCGAGACCGAAGGCGACCGTTTCCGCCGCTTCTCCGCCGTCGATGTCGTCGGAGAGCGTGACCACTACTCGCTGAGCCACGGACTTCGGTCCTTTCCTTCGACATCCCCCGCGCCCGCACGTTGTCACGCGGATGCGCCACTGTGCTGACGTGCTGTGATGTCGGCCTTACGGCTGATTTTGAGTTACGCCAATTCCTTTGTACAGCGGAAGGCGTCGCATTGTGAAGCCCACCCAATTACATGCGCGTGTCCGAGTGCAATCCGCGAGGTGGATTTTTTCGAGGATTTTCCCCCGGTGTTGTGCCTGTTGCCGGTGCCGATATCTGAACGTGATCGGGCCGCTACGATATCTACCCGCGTAGATTCTCTGGGCAGGTAGTGTGATGGGACCGCCTTCGCACCACACACCGGGAGTGCCAGTGGCACGCGTCGTAGTCGACGTCATGCTCAAGCCGGAGATCCTCGACCCGCAGGGACAGGCGGTGCAGCGTGCACTGCCCCGTCTCGGCTTCGATGGAATCGCCGACGTCCGTCAGGGAAAGCGTTTCGAGCTGGAGGTCGATGGGCCGGTTGATGACGCCGCCCTCGCCCGTATCAACGAGCTCGCCGAAACGTTCCTCGCCAACACCGTCATCGAGGACTTCACCGTGAAGGTGGAGGCAGAGAAGTGACAGCTCGTATCGGAGTCGTCACTTTTCCGGGCACGCTCGACGACCGGGACGCGCTCCGCGCCGTACGGCTCGCAGGCGCCGAGCCCGTTTCGCTCTGGCACCGTGACAAGGGCATCCAGCAGGTCGACGCGGTCGTCCTCGCGGGTGGATTCTCGTACGGCGACTATTTGCGGGCCGGTGCCATCTCCCGCTTCTCGCCGGTGATGGGGACGATCATCGAGCAGGCGAAGGCCGGTCTTCCGGTCCTGGGTATCTGCAACGGTTTCCAGATCCTGACCGAGTCGCATTTGCTGCCGGGCGCGATGCTCCGGAACAACCATCTCCACTTCATCTGCCGCGACCAGAAGCTGCGCGTCGAGAACGCGGAGACCGCCTGGACCGCCGACTACACCGCAGGCCAGGAGATCTCCGTACCGCTCAAGAACATCGACGGCCGTTACGTGGCCGACGAGCGGGTGCTCGACGAGCTGGAGGCCGAGGGGCGGGTCGCTTTCCGCTATCTCGACGGCAACCCGAACGGTTCGCTCCGTGACATCGCGGGCGTCACCAACGCCGCGGGCAATGTGGTCGGTCTGATGCCGCACCCCGAGCACGCCGTGGAACCGCTGATCGGTACCGGGCGCACCGACGGCATCGGATTCTTCTCCTCGATTCTGAAGAAGCTGGTCAACGCATGACGACTGAACGAAACGAGAGCGCCGCCAAGGGCCGACTCGACACCGTCAAGCAGGCCGCCGCGACCCCCGAGGCCGACCAGCCCTGGAAGGAACTCGGCCTCAAGGAGGACGAGTACGCGCGGATCCGCGAGATCCTCGGCCGCCGTCCCACCGGCGCCGAGCTGGCCATGTACTCCGTGATGTGGTCCGAGCACTGCTCGTACAAGAGCAGCAAGGTGCACCTCAAACAGTTCGGCGAGAAGGTCCCGGTCAACGACGCGATGCTCGTCGGCATCGGGGAGAACGCCGGTGTCGTGGACGTCGGACAGGGCTACGCGGTCACCTTCAAGGTCGAGTCGCACAACCACCCCTCGTACATCGAGCCCTACCAGGGCGCGGCGACCGGCGTCGGCGGCATCGTCCGCGACATCCTCGCCATGGGGGCCCGTCCGGTCGCCGTGGTCGACCCGCTGCGGTTCGGCGCGGCCGACCACCCCGACACTCGGCGGGTACTGCCGGGCGTGGTGGCCGGGATCGGCGGTTACGGCAACTGCCTCGGCCTGCCGAACATCGGCGGCGAGGTCGTCTTCGACCCCTGCTACCAGGGGAACCCGCTGGTCAACGCCGGCTGTATCGGTGTGATGAAGCACGAGGACATCCACCTCGCGAAGGCTTCGGGCACCGGCAACAAGGTCATCCTGTACGGCGCCCGCACCGGCGGCGACGGTATCGGCGGCGTCTCGGTCCTGGCGTCCGAGACGTTCGAGTCGACCGGTCCCGCGAAGCGTCCGGCCGTCCAGGTCGGTGACCCGTTCCAGGAGAAACTCCTCATCGAGTGCACCCTGGAGATCTTCAAGGAGAAGCTGGTCGCGGGCATCCAGGACCTCGGCGGCGCCGGGCTCTCCTGCGCCACGTCCGAGCTGGCGAGCGCCGGTTCCGGCGGGATGCGCGTCGAGCTGGACAGCGTCCCGCTGCGCGACTCCTCGCTCTCGCCCGAGGAGATCCTCATGAGCGAGTCGCAGGAGCGCATGTGCGCGATCGTCGAGCCGCAGCACGTCGAGCGGTTCATGGAGATCTGCGAGAAGTGGGATGTCATCGCCACCGACATCGGTGAGGTGACCGAGGGCTCGCAGCTGGAGATCTTCTGGCACGGCGAGCAGATCGTGGATGTGCCGCCGCGTTCGGTCGCCCATGAGGGACCCACGTACCACCGGCCCTTCGCCCGGCCGGACTGGCAGGACGCCCTCCAGGCGGACGACGCCAACAAGCTTCCCCGGCCCGGCACTCCGGCCGAGCTGCGGGAGCAGGTCCTGAAGCTCGTCGGGTCGCCGAACCAGGCGTCGAAGGCGTGGATCACCGACCAGTACGACCGTTTCGTGCAGGGCAACACGGTGCTCGCGATGCCCGAGGACGCGGGTGTGGTCCGGATCGACGAGGAGTCGAATCTGGGCGTGACGATGGCGACCGACGGAAACGGCCGGTTCGCGAAGCTGAACCCGTACGCGGGTGCGCAGCTGGCGCTGGCCGAGGCGTACCGCAACGTCGCGGCCACGGGCGCGAAGCCGCTCGCCATCTCGGACTGCCTGAACTTCGGCTCGCCCGAGGACCCGGCCGTCATGTGGCAGTTCGCGGAGGCCACCCGCGGGCTCGCGGACGGCTGTCTGGAGCTGGGGACCCCGGTCACCGGCGGCAATGTGTCGCTCTACAACCAGACGGGCGATGCGGCGATCCATCCGACGCCGGTCGTCGCGGTGCTCGGTGTGATCGACGACGTCAACCGGCGTACGCCGATGGCGTTCGCAGAGGAGGGCCAGCTGCTCTACCTCCTCGGCGACACCCGTGAGGAACTGGGCGGTTCGGCCTGGTCCCAGGTGGTCCACGACCATCTCGGCGGGGTGCCGCCCCGGGTGGACCTGGGGCGCGAGAAGCTGCTCGCTGAGATCCTGATCTCGGCGTCGCGCGACGGCATGATCGACGCCGCGCACGACCTGTCCGACGGCGGTCTGGTCCAGGCGGTCACCGAGTCCTGCCTGCGCGGCGGGAAGGGCGCGCGGCTGATCGTCCCCGACGGTCTCTCCGCCTTCACCTTCCTGTTCTCGGAGTCGGCGGGCCGCGCGGTCGTCTCGATCCCGCGCAGCGAGGAGCTCCGCTTCAACGACATGTGCGGGGCGCGGGGGCTGCCCGTCACCCGTATCGGTGTGGTGGACGGTGAGGAGATCGAGGTGCAGGGCGAGTTCAGCATCGCCCTGAGCGAGCTGAGGAGCGCTCACGAGGCCACGCTGCCGGCGCTGTTCGCCTGATCCCTTGCGGCGCAGAGTGACTGAGGCTCGCGGCGTCGCTCGCCCGAGCCGGGTGGTGTGACTGCGCGCTCGCGCAACAGGTCGGCCCCCAGGACCCGTTGTGGTCCTGGGGGCCGGTGCCGTCTGCGTCTCCGCCCCTCTGCCTCCACCCTTGCACCGGATTACGTACTTACGTAATTTTGACGTATGGAGCTTGGGGAACGGGTCGACGCGCTCGAACGGCGCCTCGACGCAATCGAGTCGGCGGGCGATGACGCCAACTCGCCACTGGACGGGGACTTCTGGGCCCTCGACGGACTGAAGCAACTGCTCGCCGGTGCCGGGGCCGCCGATGAGGGAGCAGGGGCGCCCGGAGGGGCCGTGCTCTTCACCGGTGCGGTCCAGCTGCCCACGGGCGAGCAGTACGAATGGCAGTACGGGGAGCCCACGGCGGACGTCCTGGAGGGCGACTGGCCCGCGGCGGCGGATTCGTTCGCCGCGCTCGGCCATACCGTTCGGCTCCGGCTGCTCCGCGAAATCCTGGACGGCCGACGGACTGCCTTGGCGCTGGCGGAGCTCGACGGGCTCGGCACCACGGGGCAGATCTACCACCACCTGCGTCAACTGAGCACCGCCGGCTGGCTGAGGACGTCCGGACGTGGCCGGTACGAGGTGCCCCCCGAGCGAATTGTTCCGTTGCTGGTGATGATGTCGGCCGCCCGGCCGTGAGGGCGCGGGCGGCCGTGCCGGATTCCGTCCGGCCTGATCAGTAGCCCGCGACGGCCTTCGGGTCGGCTCCGTGCGAGTTGCTCTGCCGCTGGCCCTCGATGACGAGGAAGATGAGCAGCACGATCCAGCCCACGAACGGGACGAGCAGGATGAAGATCCAGCCGCCCGACCTGCCGGTGTCGTGGAGGCGGCGTACGGTCACGGCGAGTGTCGGCAGCAGGACGGCGAGGCTGTAGATGCCGCTGAGCCAGGTGTTGTGCAGCAGAACCTCGGAGATGATCGCCAGCACGACGCTGATGATGATGCTGAACAGCGAGAACATCCAGTACTCCTTGCGGCGCGCGCGCCCGCTGAAGCCCACGTAGTTCTTGATCACATCGAGATACCAGTTCACTTCGGTCCCCCCAAAGTCGTACGGCGCGGCCCCCCGCGGTCGGGGGGCCGGACGGCAGAACTTATGTGGCTTGAAGTGGACGGGTCAAGGTATATCCGGCCCGAACTCCCTTACCGGCCACGCCGGTTCTGTACGTCCCGCGCCTGCGCGTACCCCGTTCCGGAACCTTCAGCCCCGCGTTGTCGGACCCGCCCTCTAGGCTCACTGTCATGCCGCCGTCCCAGAAGCGCGCCCGCCGCTACGACTTCGTCACCACCCGCACCGCCGTGCTGGCCCAGTTCGAGCAGGTGAGGAGCGCCGTGGGCGCGCTCACACCTGCCCAGCTCGCCCTGCCCACCCGGCTCGGCGACTGGACGGTGCGCGAGCTCGCCGCGCATCTCTCCATGGCTGTCGAGAGTGTCAGCCGCACGCTCGACGAGGAGGCGCCTGCCGCGCAGGAACTGACCCTGCTGGAGTGGCCGTTCGCGACAGCCCCCGTCGCGGACCGGATCTCCGAAGACGTCAGGGCCATCGCTGCCGCCTCGGCCCCGGCGGAGCTGCTCGACCGTACGGCGGCCCGGATCGCCGAGCGGCTGCCCGGAGCGGACGGTGAGCGGCTGCTCGCCACCCGGGTCGGTGCCATGCGGCTCTGCGACTATCTGGTCTCGCGCTGTGTGGAACTGGTCGTCCACACCGACGATCTGAACGAGGCCGCCGGGCTGGAGATCCCGTACGACCGTCAGGCCCTGGCCGCCTGCACCCGGCTCCTCGCGGACGCCCTCGCCGTCAAGGCCCCCGGCGCGTCGACGGAGGTGCGGATCCCGCCGTACGCCGTCGTGCAGTGCGTCGAGGGCCCCCGGCACACCCGCGGCACCCCGCCCAACGTGGTGGAGACCGACCCGCTCAGCTGGATCCGTCTGGCCACCGGGCGTACGGAGTGGGGGACGGCGGTCGACAGCGCGAAGGTCGCGGCGAGCGGCGAGCGTGCCGATCTCTCGGCGCTGCTTCCGGTCATGAGCTGAGCGGGCGGGCGGAGACGTCAGGCCCGGCCGGTCCTGTCGGTCCGGTCGGACGAGCAGCGGGGGAGGGGAACCGGACACCCCACCCGTCCCGTCCAACCGCCATGCACACGCAACGTACCGCCGTCGCCGCCCTGGCCCTCTTCGCGCTGGCCGCCTGCGGCACGGAAAAAGGATCAGCGGGTTCGAGCAGTCCGGCCGAGCCGGACGTCCCTCTCGCCGGGACCGGGTGGACCGTCGACAGTGTCTCGTCGGGCGGCACCCTCCGGAAGGCTCCGGCCGGTGCCGGCATCACATTCGAGAAGGGCCGGGTGAACGCCTCGTCCGGCTGCAACCACTTCAGCGCGCCCGTCACCGTCAAGGACGACACCGTCACCGTCGGGGCCGCCACCAGCACACTGATCGGCTGCCCGAAGAACCTGCGGAGCTACGAGACCGCTCTCCGTAAAACCCTCACCGGCAAGCTCGCCGTCCACATCGGCGGCGGGAAGCTCACTCTGCGTACAGAGAAGGGCGACTCCATGACCCTCTCCCGGAAGCCCGCGGAGCGGAACGCTCCGCTCGTCGGTACCGAGTGGAAGGTGGACGCGCTGACCGAGGGCGCGAGCGTTTCCACGCTTCCCCGGAGCACGTCGGGCACGGCGCGGCTGACGTTCGCCAAGGACGGATCCGTCCACGGAAAGCTGGGCTGCAACAGGGTCAGCGGTATGGCGAAGGTCACGGGGAGCACCGTCACCTTCGGGCGCCTCACCACCACCCGCATGATGTGCAAGGAGCCCGCCATGGCCCTGGAGAGGCACCTGCTCAAGGTGGTGCACGGGCCTGTTCACTACACGGTCAAGGGCCGCACCCTGACGCTCACGGCCCACGACGGAACCGGAATCCGCGCCACCGCATAACACCGCGTACCGGTCGGAAAGGACACCGGAAGGGGTGCCGGGAAGGATCCCCAATTCGGACCAGTGGTCGATCTCGCCTACACTCGGTGGCGTGCCTCGTGGTGATGGACGACTCAACCACGACCTGCTCCCCGGCGAGAAGGGCCCCCAGGACGCTTGTGGCGTCTTCGGTGTCTGGGCTCCGGGCGAAGAGGTCGCCAAGCTCACCTATTTCGGACTGTATGCCCTGCAGCACCGTGGACAGGAGTCCGCGGGCATCGCAGTGAGCAATGGGTCCCAGATCCTGGTCTTCAAGGACATGGGTCTGGTCTCACAGGTCTTCGACGAAACCTCTCTCAGCTCTCTCCAGGGCCATATCGCGGTGGGCCACGCCCGCTACTCCACCACCGGAGCCTCGGTGTGGGAGAACGCGCAGCCCACGTTCCGTGCCACCGCGCACGGCTCGGTGGCCCTCGGTCACAACGGCAACCTGGTCAACACGGTCCAGCTGGCCGCTCTCGTGGCCGACCTGCCCAAGGAGCACGGCCGCTCCACCCAGCTGGCCGCGACCAACGACACGGATCTGCTCACCGCGCTCCTCGCGGGCCAGACCGACGACGACGGCAAGCCCCTCACGATCGAGGAGGCCGCCCCCAAGGTGCTCCCCGAAGCCAAGGGCGCCTTCTCGCTCGTCTTCATGGACGAGCACACCCTCTACGCGGCCCGTGACCCGCAGGGCATCCGCCCCCTGGTCCTCGGCCGTCTGGAGCGCGGCTGGGTCGTGGCGTCGGAGTCCGCCGCCCTCGACATCTGCGGTGCGTCCTTCGTCCGCGAGGTCGAGCCCGGCGAGATGATCGCCATCGACGAGAACGGTCTGCGCACCGTCCGATTCGCAGAAGCGAAGCCCAAGGGCTGTGTCTTCGAGTACGTCTACCTGGCGCGCCCCGACACGGACATCGCCGGCCGGAACGTCTACCTCTCACGGGTCGAGATGGGCCGGAAGCTGGCCGCCGAGGCCCCGGCCGACGCCGACCTGGTGATAGCGACGCCCGAGTCGGGAACGCCCGCGGCGATCGGTTACGCCGAGGCCAGCGGGATTCCGTACGGCTCGGGCCTGGTCAAGAACGCCTACGTCGGCCGGACCTTCATCCAGCCGTCCCAGACGATCCGCCAGCTGGGTATCCGCCTCAAGCTCAACCCGCTGAAGGAAGTCATCCGCGGGAAGCGCCTGGTGGTCGTCGACGACTCGATCGTCCGCGGGAACACCCAGCGCGCCCTGGTCAAGATGCTCCGCGAGGCGGGCGCCGCCGAGATCCACGTCCGGATCTCCTCGCCGCCCGTGAAGTGGCCCTGCTTCTTCGGCATCGACTTCGCCACCAGAGCGGAGCTCATCGCCAACGGCATGTCCGTCGACGAGATCGCGACGTCCATGGGCGCCGACTCCCTCTCGTACATCTCCATCGACGGCATGATCGAGGCCACGACCATCGACAAGCCGGATCTCTGCCGCGCCTGCTTCGACGGCGTGTACCCGATGGACCTGCCCGACCCCGAGCTGCTCGGCAAACAGCTGCTGGAGACCGAGCTCGCGGCCGGACCGGCGAGTACCGCCGCCGCCGAAGCGCTCCGTCGGCCGTAAGCCCCGCTGCCCGACCCGCCCGCTGCCCGACCCGCCCGCAGTACGTCACGCCCGCAGTACGACACGAAAGTCCCAGAACCATGTCTGCTGAATCTTCCGAGCGCGCTCCGCACCAGGCCGCCGGTGCCAGCTACGCGGCTGCCGGCGTCGACATCGAAGCCGGTGACCGTGCCGTCGAGCTGATGAAGGAGTGGGTGCGGAAGACGCAGCGCCCCGAGGTCGCGGGCCTCGGCGGCCTCGGCGGCTTCGCCGGTCTCTTCGACGCCTCCGCCCTGAAGCGGTACGAGCGGCCGCTGCTCGCCTCCGCGACCGACGGCGTGGGCACGAAGGTCGACCTCGCCCGCAAGATGGGCGTGTACGACACGATCGGCCACGACCTCGTCGGCATGGTCGTGGACGACCTGGTCGTCTGCGGCGCCGAACCGCTCTTCATGACCGACTACATCTGCGTCGGCAAGGTGTTCCCCGAGCGTGTCGCCGCGATCGTGAAGGGCATCGCCGAGGGCTGTGTGCTGGCCGGCTGCTCATTGGTCGGCGGCGAGACCGCCGAACACCCCGGCCTGCTGGGCGAGGACGACTTCGATGTCGCGGGCGCCGGTACGGGCGTGGTCGAGGCGGACCGGCTGCTCGGCCCCGACCGGGTCCGCGAGGGCGACGCCGTGATCGCGATGGCGTCTTCCGGACTTCACTCGAACGGGTACTCGCTGGTGCGCCATGTCGTCTTCGACCGGGCCGGCTGGGCGCTGGACCGGGAGATCGCGGAGTTCGGCAGGACGCTCGGCGAGGAGCTGCTTGAGCCGACCAGGATCTACTCGCTGGACTGTCTGGCGCTGACCCGTACGACCGAGGTGCACGGCTTCAGCCACATCACAGGCGGCGGCCTCGCCAACAACCTGGCCCGGGTGATCCCGGACCATCTGTACGCCATGGTCGACCGTTCGACCTGGACGCCCGGCGCGGTCTTCGACGTCGTCGGCGGGGCCGGACAGGTCGAGCGCCTGGAGCTGGAGAAGACTCTGAACATGGGGGTCGGCATGATGGCCGTCGTGCCCGCCGATTCGGTGGACGCGGCGCTGGCGACCTTCGAGGACCGCGGCCTCGACGCCTGGGTCGCGGGAGAGATCACCGGACGCGGCGAGCACACCACAGGCGCCGGGCTGACCGGGGACTACGCCAAGTAGGCGGCCGGGCACGGTCCAGGGTGCGACGGGCCGGGTGGACAGCACTGAACCCGGTCCGAGGCGTGCGCCCTGGACCGGGTCAGAGTGACAGCGCTGCCGGAGGCGGCGCCGGTGACTGCGATGAGGTGTTGTACGTCAAGCGCCGCGGCGCTGAGACGAAGGACCGGACTCGTCGTCCTCGTCCTGATCCTCGTTATAACGATCCGCGTACTGTGCGTACGGGTCATCTTCCTCTTCGTCGTCCTCGAACGGCTCCGCGTTCGGTGGCTGACTCGTAGGAGATGCGCCCAGCTCATTGGCCAGACGTGACAGGTCGGTTCCGCCGCTGCTGTACTTCAGCTGGCGGGCGACCTTCGTCTGCTTGGCCTTTGCCCGGCCGCGCCCCATGGCTCGACCCCCTCGGTGACGGGGCTCGACGGCCCCAGAGTCTTGACACCCGTTCATGATTCGGAACGGACTCTCCGTAAAGAGTCCGGTCCGTAGGGCTTCAACGGTACCTGCTTCCGCGGCCATACGGTACGCCGCCCGCGGGAAGCGCCGCTTCACAGAACCGGCGAGGAGCCCCGTCCTCGCTGGTCAACTGCGATTTTAACCTCTTCTGGGCCGCCGACCCGCCGACGGGGGTGAGTCACGTCTCCCCGACAGCGGGTCAGCGGGTGTGTGCGGTCAGTGACCGGGGGTCGTGCGGGCCGCCGCCATGCGCTGCTCGGCGATCCGGTCGGCCGCCGCGGCCGGCGGAATGCCATCGTCATTTGCACGTGCGAAGATTGCTAGCGTGGTGTCGAAGATCTTCGCCGCCTTCGTCTTGCAGCGGTCGAAGTCGAAGCCGTGCAGCTCGTCGGCGACCTGGATGACCCCGCCGGCGTTCACCACGTAGTCCGGGGCGTAGAGGATGCCCCGGTCCGCGAGGTCCTTCTCGACACCGGGGTGGGCGAGCTGGTTGTTGGCCGCGCCGCACACCACCTTCGCGGTGAGCACGGGCACCGAGGCGTCGTTGAGCGCGCCGCCCAGGGCGCACGGAGCGTAGATGTCGAGCCCCTCGGTGCGGATCAGCGCCTCGGTGTCGGCGACCGCGGTGACCAGGCCCGGGTGGCTGCCCGTGACGCGGCGTACGGAGTCCTCCCGTACGTCCGTGACCACGACCTCCGCGCCCTCGGCCAGCAGATGGCCGACCAGATGGTGGCCGACCTTGCCGACGCCCGCGACTCCGACCCGGCGGCCGCGGAGCGAGGGGTCGCCCCACAGCTGCTGGGCGCTGGCCCGCATGCCCTGGTAGACGCCGAAGGCGGTCAGCACCGACGAGTCGCCCGCGCCGCCGTTCTCGGGGGAGCGGCCGGTGGTCCAGGCGCACTCGCGCGCGACCACGTCCATGTCCGCGACATAGGTGCCGACATCGCAGGCCGTCACGTAACGCCCGCCGAGCGAGGAGACGAACCGGCCGTAGGCCAGGAGGAGTTCGTCCGTCTTGATCAGCTCGGGGTCACCGATGATCACGGCCTTGCCGCCCCCGTGGTCCAGACCGGCCATGGCGTTCTTGTACGACATCCCGCGGGCGAGGTTCAGCGCGTCGGCGACGGCCGCCGCCTCGTTCGCGTACGGGTAGAAGCGCGTGCCGCCGAGGGCCGGGCCCAGGGCGGTGGAGTGGAGGGCGATCACGGCCTTGAGGCCGGAGGCACGGTCCTGGCAGAGGACGACCTGCTCGTGTCCGCCCTGTTCCGAGTGGAAGAGGGTGTGCAGCACATCAGCGGGAACGTCGGGGACAGGAACGCCGGTCATATCGGTCACGGTGGTGACTCCCAAGTACGAGGCGGCGGCCCTCTTACGGGTGGAGAGGGCCGAATGGCAGCAGATTAGGGCCTGCGCGTCCGAGGATCAGGCGCAGTGCCGAGGATCACCCCCTCGCGGAGCAGCGACATGGGACGATTCACCTTATGGCGGTGGTGTCCTCAGTGATCGTCCCCTATACGTCCTACCTGCGCGTGTACGAGCCCTTGGCGGCCTTTCCGGAGGCCGAGCGCGACCACTGGGCCCGCTACGCGCGGCGCAGCGAGCTGCCCACGGCGCAGGACGAACTCCGGCGTTCGCTGGCGGATCTGCTGCCGACGCCCCCGGTGGCCGTCCCGGTGCACGAGAGCGCCGACGCGTTCGTGGCCCTGCTGGACGGTGTGGTCTGTGTCTGTCCCTGGCGGACCAGGCTGCGCGGCTGGCAGGCGCTGGAGGCGATGGCGGCGCAGTATCCGCAGCCGGTGCTCGATGTGGTGCTCCCGCCGGTGGTGCGGTTGCAGGCAGCCGCGGACTACGAGCGCTGGCAGGAGCGGAACCCGGACGCGCGGCCATGGATCCGGACGACGGTCTGGCATGTGCCGGTGCGCTGGTTCACGCTCTTCGACGACGAGGAGCGGGAGTACGAGAAGGCCGGCCCCGGCGAGGGGGATGCCTCGGGGGCGCCGCCGGTCCTGCGGTACCGGACGCCGATGGTGCAGGCCAGGCGGCGGCTGGCGCGCTCGCTGAAGACGCTCAGGGAGCACTTCGAGGAGGGGCCGCTGACCGAGGGGCTTGTCGACGTCGGGAAGTGGCTGGAGGAGTTCCACCCGAGGTCGCTGGTCGAGCTCGACTACGGCGGTCTGGTGCACGCGCTCTCCGACGAACAGCTGGCGCAGGACCGGTCGGCCGCCGATGTGGCGGCCGCGGTGGCCGCGCTGCGCGCGGGCGACGAGGAGACCGCGGACGCCGCGTACGAGCGCCTCGCGGACCGCTGGCGTGCCGTCCGGGCCCGGCAGACCGCGAACTGACGGAGCCGGGTGCCGGGCGCCGGGCGCGGGACGGGGCGGGACCGGGCCGGGGCGGCCGTGGGGCCGGGGCGCGGCGGTGCGGCCGGGGCGTGGGCGGGGCTTCCGTGTCCCGCGGGCAGGGCATGATCGTACGAAGGGTCCTTGGTCCTGATCCGGGCCTTTAAGTCAAGCGTGACGGACCGCACTAACCGGGGCCTTGCGCCCATCCCCCACTGTCGTGTCAAAATAGGACAAGGAGTCCGGGGAGGGCTCCGTCCGTCCAAGTAAGGGCGGATTCCTCGGCATTGCACTCTATGGGGGGTCTGATGACTCCTGATGACCATGTGACTGATCGTCACTGGGGCGTGACTGTCCGCTATGGCATGGTCCATCGGGCTTCGGCCGTTGATGAGCGCCTGAGAGGGCAATTCCATCGGTTTGGCCGACGTGGCTGGACGGATGGTGTAGTTGTAGTGCCGAAGACAAGCCGTTCGTCCTATAACCGACTCGGCCCGTGTCCGCCATTTCGGGCAACGCGGGTCAAGGTGCAGAATTTAGAGGAAAGAACCGAGATGGTTCGGTTCTCCCGAGGAGGCCGCTCATGACCGCTCGCACCCCTGATGCCGAGCCGCTGCTGACCCCGGCTGAGGTTGCCACGATGTTCCGCGTGGACCCGAAGACGGTCACCCGCTGGGCGAAGGCGGGCAAGCTCACGTCCATCCGAACGCTGGGTGGGCATCGCCGGTACCGCGAGGCAGAGGTCCGTGCTCTGCTCGCGGGTATTCCGCAGCAGCGCAGCGAGGCCTGAACAACCTAATAAACCGGGGCGTTTTCGGGTCCCCCAACCCGATTCGGCCCGTTACAGCTCCACTTGACGGCAGTCCGCCCCAACGGACTACCGTTTTTGATCGCGCTGGACTCCGCCGGGTCCAGCGCGATCTTTTTTGTGTGCCGGGCCGCGCGGGGCGGCGCGAGGCTGTCGCGCCCAGGCCGCCGGCCGGTTGCCGGGGGCTCGCACGGGGCCGTCTGCCGGGCTCCCAGGGCCTGTTGAGGGGCGTCCGATTCCGCCCTGTCGTCCCGTTGTCGGTGCGTCGGTGGAGGCTCAGCGTGTGCCACCGGTTACGTCTCGCACAGCAGTGCAATTGCACATATTAAATGGGGCAGTTGTAGGGAGGGGTTAAGTTCACTCCTTTTCAAAAATATTTCAGTGACACCCGTCACATAGCGGAGCACTTGCCAAACCCGAGCCTGTCACGGAAAGACCCTGCGAGCCGCATGGTTCAGCGGCGCGCCGGTGGGGTGTCTTCCCCGGGATCGGGCGGCTCCATGGCGAGCCGCAGCAGCCGGTGGCAGACCGCGCAGTGCCGGGTGAGGTGGCGGTGGCTCACAGCGGCCGCCAGATGGGCGCGCAGCAGCGCCCGGGTCTCGTGTCGCGCCGCAGCCGCCATACGCCGACCTCCTGCCGCCCTGGGGCCCTGACGCTCTCCGGGCCCTGCTGTCTGGGTACCCGTGGGCGGGACGCGCCGTCAAGACGCGTGCGGGGCCGGGCCGTGGGGCCGCTCCGGGGAGCCCGTCCGGCACGGCGCAGCAGAAGGGCCCGCATCCGGCGAGGATGCGGGCCCTTCTGCTCACTGCTTACTGCGGTCCTGACGGGATTTGAACCCGCGGCCTCCACCTTGACAGGGTGGCGAGCACTCCAAACTGCTCCACAGGACCAGGTTTCGCAGCCATGCCGTACGAGAGACTCGCGCGGTTGTTCTCGCTTGGCTGCGAGACAGACTGTACAGGAGGTCAGGCCCCCCGGTCGAACTGGCTGTGGAGCGGCCAGGGACCGGGCTGCGGACCGCTCAGCGGACCCCGGCGACCACCGCGTCGATCGCCTTCACGATGCGCTTGTCCGAGACCGTCTGCGCCGTACCGAGGGCGTGCGCGAAGTAGCTCACCCGCAGCTCCTCGATCATCCAGCGGATGTCCAGCGCCTCCTTGGGCACCGGCCGCCCCTGCGGCAGCTGCTCCAGGAGCCAGGCGTACTCGTCCTGCATCTCGTGGACCTTCTCCATCCGCGTGGTGTCGCGCTGGACGGCGGTCGGCATCTGCTGGAGACGGCGGTCGGCCGCGACCAGATAGCGCATCAGGTCCGGCAGCCTGCGCAGCCCGGTGGCGGTGACGAAGCCCGGCTTCACGAGCGTCGCCAACTGGGTGCGTACATCCGCCAGGTTGGCGACCAGCACCAGGCTGCTGGTCGACTTCAGCCGGCGCTCCGCCGCCTGCCAGGCCGCCAGGATCTGCTGCACCTGGTCGACCGTCCTGATGGTCGTCTCGACCAGGTCGGCGCGCACCTTCTCGTACAGCGTGCGGTACGACGCCTCGTCCCAGGCGGGCCCGCCGTGGTCGGCGATCAGCTGGTCAGCAGCGGCCATGGCGCAGTCCTCGAAGAGCGCCTGGACCGAGCCGTGCGGGTTGCGGGACAGGGCGAGCTTCGCCTGGTTGCTGAGCCGGTCGGACGCGAACTTGGCGGGGTTCACCGGGATGTTGAGCAGGATGAGCCTGCGGGTGCCCCGCCACATCGACTGCTGCTGCTCGGCCTGGGTGTCGAAGAGCCGTACGGAGACGCTGTCGCCCGCGTCGACCAGGGCGGGGAAGGCGCGGACCGGCTGGCCGGCCCTCCTGGTCTCGAAGACGCGGGAGAGCGTGCCGACCGTCCAGTCGGTGAGGCCCGTGCGCTCGACCGACTCGCCGGCCGGGCCCGCCGTCGCCGCTGCCGCCTTGGAGATCGCCTGGCGGGCCTTGGGGCGCAGCCGGAGCTTCAGCGCTTCCAGGTCCTTGTCCTCGGCCACCTTGCGGCGCCGCTCGTCCACGATCCGGAAGGTGATCTTGAGGTGGTCGGGTACCCGGGAGAGGTCGAAGTCCTCCGCCGCGACCGGGACGCCGACCATGCGCTGGAGCTCGCGGGCGAGCGTCAGCTCCAGCGGCTCCTGGAGGGGCACCGCGCGGTCCAGGAACGCGCCCGCGTAGTTCGGCGCCGGGACGTAGTGGCGGCGGACCGGCTTGGGCAGGGACCGGATCAGCTCGGTGACCACTTCCTCGCGCAGCCCCGGGATCTGCCAGTCGAAGCCGTCTGGCGTGACCTGGTTGAGCACCTGGAGCGGGATGTGGACCGTGACGCCGTCCGCGTCGGCGCCCGGCTCGAACTGGTACGTCACCCGGAACTTGAGCTTTCCCTGCCGCCAGGAGTCCGGGTAGTCGTCCTTGGTGACGGCTCCGGCCTTCTCGGTGACCAGCATCGAGCGCTCGAAGTCGAGTGCCTCCGGCTCGTCCCGCTTCTTCTTCTTCCACCAGGAGTCGAAGTGGGCGCCGGACACGACGTGTTCGGGGATCCGGCCGTCGTAGAAGTCGAAGAGCGTCTCGTCGTCCACCAGGATGTCGCGGCGGCGCGCGCGGTGTTCCAGCTCCTCCACCTCGGCGAGGAGCTTGCGGTTGGCCGCGAAGAACTTGTGGTGGGTACGCCAGTCACCCTCGACCAGTGCGTTGCGAATGAAAAGTTCCCGGCTGATCTCTGGGTCGATCCGGCCGTAGTTGATCTTGCGCTGGGCGACGATCGGGACGCCGTACAGCGTGACCCGCTCGTACGCCATCACCGCCGCCTGGTCCTTCTCCCAGTGCGGCTCGCTGTAGGTGCGCTTCACCAGGTGCTGGGCGAGCGGTTCGATCCACTCCGGCTCGACCTTGGCATTGACCCTGGCCCACAGCCGTGAGGTCTCCACCAGCTCGGCGGACATGATGAAACGCGGCTGCTTCTTGAAGAGCGCCGAGCCGGGGAAGATCGCGAACTTGGCGTTGCGGGCGCCCAGATACTCGTTCTTCTCGGTGTCCTTGAGCCCGATGTGCGAGAGCAGCCCGGCCAGCAGCGAGGTGTGCACCGCCTGTTCGGGTGCGTCCTCCTCGTTCAGCCGGATGCCCATGGTCCTGGCGACCGAGCGCAGCTGCGCGTAGATGTCCTGCCACTCGCGGATCCGCAGGAAGTTCAGATACTCCTGCTTGCACATCCGGCGGAAGCTGGAGGAGCCGCGCTCCTTCTGCTGGTCGCGGAGGTAGCGCCAGAGGTTGAGGAAGGCCAGGAAGTCGGAGGTCTCGTCCTTGAAGCGGGCGTGCTGCTGGTCGGCCTGGGTCTGCTTCTCGGCCGGGCGCTCGCGCGGGTCCTGGATGGAGAGCGCGGCGGCGATGACCATCACCTCGCTCACACAGCCGTTCCGGTCGGCCTCCAGGACCATCCGGGCCAGCCGCGGGTCCACGGGCAGCTGGCTGAGCTTGCGCCCCTCCTGGGTGAGCCGCCGCTTGGGGTCCTTCTCCTTGGGGTCCAGCGCGCCGAGTTCCTGGAGCAGCTGGACGCCGTCGCGGATGTTGCGGTGGTCGGGCGGGTCGATGAAGGGGAACTTCTCGATGTCGCCGAGACCGGCCGCGGTCATCTGGAGGATGACGGACGCCAGGTTGGTACGGAGGATCTCCGGGTCGGTGAACTCCGGGCGGGTGAGGAAGTCGTCCTCCGCGTACAGCCGGATGCAGATGCCGTCCGACGTACGGCCGCAGCGGCCCTTGCGCTGATTGGCACTGGCCTGCGAGATCCGCTCGATGGGCAGCCGCTGGACCTTGGTGCGGTGGCTGTAGCGGGAGATACGGGCGGTGCCCGGGTCGATCACGTACTTGATGCCGGGGACGGTCAGCGAGGTCTCGGCGACGTTGGTGGCGAGCACCACCCGTCTGCCGCCGCCCTGCGGGCGCTGGAAGACCCGGTGCTGCTCGGCGTGGGAGAGCCGCGCATACAGCGGGAGCACCTCGGTGCGGCGCAGGTTCCGTTTGTTCAGGGCGTCGGCGGTGTCCCGGATCTCGCGCTCGCCGGAGAGGAAGACCAGCACATCGCCCGATCCCTCGCCCTGGAGTTCGTCGACCGCCTCGCAGACCGCGGTGATCTGGTCCCGGTCGCCCTCGTCGCCCTCCTCCTCCAGGAGCGGGCGGTAGCGCACCTCGACCGGGTACGTACGGCCGCTGACCTCGACCACCGGGGCGTCGCCGAAGTGCCGGGCGAAGCGCTGCGGGTCGATGGTGGCCGAGGTGATGACGACCTTCAGATCCGGGCGCTTCGGCAGCAGCTGGGCCAGGTATCCCAGCAGGAAGTCGATGTTCAGTGACCGCTCGTGGGCCTCGTCGATGATGATCGTGTCGTACGCGCGCAGTTCGCGGTCCGTCTGGATCTCGGCGAGGAGGATGCCGTCCGTCATCAGCTTGATGAA
Source organism: Streptomyces sp. NPDC054757 (assembly GCF_053612185.1). Lineage (NCBI taxonomy): Bacteria > Bacillati > Actinomycetota > Actinomycetes > Kitasatosporales > Streptomycetaceae > Streptomyces > Streptomyces sp. NPDC054757. The sequence goes on along the minus strand of NZ_JBSHBW010000025.1, from coordinate 35,797 downwards.
GGTGGCGTCCTGGTCGACCTGGTCGGTGAAGCGGACCTTCCAGCCGACCGCCTCGCCCAGCGGGGTGTTCATCTCGTCCGCGATGCGCTCGGCGACCGTGCGCGCGGCGATCCGGCGGGGCTGGGTGTGGCCGATCATGCCCCGGACGCCGCGCCCCAGCTCCAGACAGATCTTCGGGATCTGGGTGGTCTTGCCCGACCCGGTCTCACCGGCGACGATCACCACCTGGTGATCCCGTATCGCCTCGGCGATCTCGTCCTTCTTCCGGCTGACCGGAAGCTGCTCGGGGTAGCTGACGGCGGGCACCCGGGCGGCCCTGCCCGCCATGCGGGCGGCGGACTTCTCCGCGGCGCCGGCGATCTGGTCCAGCGCGGCCTGCCGGGCCTCTGGCTTACGGATACGGCGGGCGCCCTCCAGGCGTCGGCCGAGCCGGTGCGCGTCGCGCAGCGACAGCTCGTTGAGCGTGGCCTGGATATCAGCGAAGGAAGTAGACATACCTGATCCAGGATCTCACCCTGCGCAACCCGCTGGCGAACGGATTTGACTGCCCAGGTATGGATGCGTATGTCCGTGATGTGTGGTTTAGCTTGGTTTCATGCCCGACGAGACGGAACACCACGGTGCGCACGGCGACCACGGTGCGCACAGCGAATCCGATGCGCACGGCGGTTCCGGTGCGCACAGCGGTTCCGGTGCGCACAGCGCGCACGGGAGGCGTCCGACCGGGGCCGAGCGCTGGGACGCGTTCCGGAACTCGCCGTTCGTGCCGGCGACCGTGCTGCTCTTCATCCTGGCGGCCGCCGCCGGGCTCTTCGCCGGTTCGTACACGTACTTCATGGCCAACCCGACCCCGCACCGGGTGCCGACCGCCGTCGTCGGCCCCTATCAGTCGCCCACCGGGAAGCGGTTCATCGGCGGGATGGAGAAGGCGCTCGACGCCTCGCTGAAGCTCCAGGTGTACGCGACGGACGCCCAGGCGCGCCGGGCCGTGGACCAGCAGAAGGTCTTCGCGATCGTGCATGTGCGGAGCAGTGCGGTGCAGCTCGACGTGTCGGGGGCGTCCGGTGCGTCGGTCGCGCAGGTGCTCGTGGAGTCGGCGCCCGCGGTGGCGAAGGCGACCGGTGTCCCGGTCCGGGTGAAGGACGTGAATCCCCTCCAGAAGGGTGATCCACGGGGGCTCGCGCTCTTCTACATCTCGCTGGCCGCGGTGATCGTCGGCTTCGTCGGCGCGATCCAGCTCTCGGTGCACGCCCGCGGTCTGAACCCGGCGGAGCGCATCGCGTACATCGTGGCCAACGCCCTGCTCGGCGGGTTCGCCATCGCCGCCGTCGTGGACTGGTGGCTGGGCGCGCTGACCCTGCCGTTCGTGGAGTCGTGGCTGATCCTGGCCTTCACCATGTTCACGTCCGGAATGGTCTTCACGATGTTCAACACCCTGATCGGCCGCTGGGCGATGCTGCCGACGTGGGGGCTGATGGTGCTGCTCGGCAACCCCTCGTCGGGCGGCGCTGTGTCCTGGCCGCTGCTTCCGTCCACGCTGGGCCACATCGGCCAGTGGCTGCCGCCGGGCGCCTCGGTCAACGCCCAGCACACCGCGGTGTACTTCCGCGGCTACCAGCACGCATTCCCGTTCCTGGTGCTCACGGCATGGTCGCTGGTGTCGTGCGCGGTCTTCTGGATCTGGCGCCACCGGCACCCGGGCGGGCGTACGGTACTCGGCGACCGGCGGGCGTAGCTCCGGGCCACGCTCCGCGAAGCCCCTGACGCGAGGCCCCTGACATGAGGCCCTGACATGCGGAAAGCCCCGACGCGCGGCCGGGGCTTTCGAAGTGGTGGCTGGGGCCGGGATCGAACCGGCGACCTATCGCTTTTCAGGCGATCGCTCGTACCAACTGAGCTACCCAGCCACACAGCGCGAACGCTGCAGCGGTCCTGACGGGATTTGAACCCGCGGCCTCCACCTTGACAGGGTGGCGAGCACTCCAAACTGCTCCACAGGACCAAGCAATGTGCGAGAAATATTCTCGCACACAGTGGTGCGTGCCCCCAACGGGATTCGAACCCGTGCTACCGCCTTGAAAGGGCGGCGTCCTGGGCCACTAGACGATGAGGGCTAAGGGCCCGCCTGGGCGCTTTGCAGCGCGTCGGGGACGTCCGAAGCATATGGGATGGCGGCGCGGTTCGCCAAAACGGTTTAGCGGGGAGTGGGCGAGGGCTTCGCTCCCGGCTGGTTGTCCTCCGGGAGGTGCCTGCTGACCTCGGCCGTTGTCAGGCCGAGGCCGCCCAGCGTGATCTCGTCCCAGGCCTGCAGACGTCTGGTCCGCCGGTCCAGGTAGAGCACCGAGGCGAGGACCTTCTCCGGGTGCTTGTTCTGGACGGCGCGCAGCCCGCCGCCGCCCGTCGAGCCCTCCACCTTCAGCCGTGTGCCGAGGGGGAGCACCTGGTTCTGGCGGTGGTGGATGTGCCCGGCGAGCACCAGCGGGACCGTGCCGTCGGTCTCGCGGGCCGCCTGCGGCTCGTGCGCGACCGCGATGTCGACGGGGGTGCCGGCCTTCTGCTGGTCCTGGATGGCCGAGGCGAGCCGGATCCCGGCCAGCCGCTCCGCCGCGTCGCCGCCCGGCCGTACCGAGCGGTCCGGGGTGAACTGCGGGTCGCCGGTCCCCGCGATCCGCAGCCCGCCGACCGTCACGGCGCTGCCGTTGTCGAGGACACGCACGTTCCTGAGGTGCTTCAGATACGTCTGGGTCGTCGCCGAGTCATGGTTGCCGCGCACCCATACGTACGGCGCCCCGAGATCCCGTACCGGGTCGAGAAAGGTGTTCTCGGCGGCGCTTCCGTGGTCCATCGTGTCGCCCGAGTCGACGATCACGTCGATCTTGTACTGCTTCACGAGTGAGCCGATGATCTGCCACGAGGCCGGGTTGAGATGGATGTCGGAGACGTGCAGGACACGGATCGTGCCGGGGTCCGGCTGGTAGGCGGGGAGGGTCGACGTGGCGTCGTACAGCTTCGTCACATTGGTGACGAGCCGCGCCAACTCCGCCTGGTAGACGTTGAAGTCGGTGACGATCGAGCGCGCGTTGCCGACCACCTGCGGGGCGGACGACAGCAGCCCGGAGAACTTCGGCTCCAGGAGCGACTTGGGGTTCCAGGTCGCGTACGCGGTGGCGCCCGATGCCGCGAGCAGGACGAGGGCGAGGCCGCCGGCCGCCACGGCGCGGCGCGGTCTGCGGTAGACGACGAGGCCGAGCGCGGTGGCGCCGATCACCACGGCGGCGCAGGAGCGTGCCGCCAGGTCGAGGGTGCTGTGTTCGACATCGTGGGCGATCTCGGTCTGGAGGCCGGAGATCCGTTCGGGGTGCTCCACCAGCGCCTGGGAGCGGACCGGGTCGAGGCGGTCCACGTCGACGTCGAGCCGGATGGGGGCGGTGTGCGAGTCGAGTGCGAGCGCGCCGAGCGGTGAGACGTCGATCCTGGTGCCGCCGGAGAGTGAGGGCCGCAGCGTCATGGTGGTGTCCACCGGGCCGACCTGCGACCGGACGTTCCCCACGACCAGCAGCCCCAGCCAGGCGCCGAGCAGTACGACCGCCACCATGACAGGACCCCGGAGCCAGGGGTGGGGGCGTGGCGTGCCGAGGTCGAGCTCGTACGGCGCGGAGCGGGTGCGGGCGGTCCCGGTGGTGCCCGTACGCGGCCGTCCGGCGCGTGGCCCCGGGGCGCGGGGGCGGCGCGCGCTCAGTGCCCGGACGGTGCGCAGCGCCCGGAGTTGCCGTAGTCGGTCGGCGGCGGCCATTGGTGCGGTATGCCCAAGGGGCGGAAGTCCCATGCGGACCCGGCGCATACGGGGGAACTACGGGACAATGGGCGAGTGCTGGAGATGACGCGTGAGGAGTTCGAGGAACTGGTCGCCGAGGCGCTGGACCGTATCCCGCCGGAGCTGACCCGGCTGATGGACAACGTCGCGGTGTTTGTCGAGGACGAGCCCGCATCCGACGATCCGGAGCTGCTCGGCCTCTACGAGGGGACACCGCTGACGGACCGGGGTGAGTGGTACGCGGGCGTCCTGCCGGACCGGATCACCGTCTACCGGGGGCCGACGCTGCGGATGTGCTCCGCGCGCGACGAGGCGGTCGCCGAGACGGAGATCACGGTGGTGCACGAGGTCGCACACCACTTCGGAATCGACGACGAGCGGCTGCACGCGCTCGGGTACGGGTGAGGGGGCGGATACGGGCCGTCCGCCGGGCGTGTCCCTTCCGGGGGCCCGGGAGTTGGGCAGGGCGGTCCCGCTCAGTCCGCTCCCTCCGGAGGTGCGCCCCGTGCGCCAGTTGCCCGTCCCCGCCCGGTTGATCGCCGCCGTGATGACGCTGGCGGCGTCGGCCGGCTGTATGAGCGTCAGTGACCACCCCGACAGCCCCGCGCCGTCCGCGTCGAAGGGGGCGCGGCACACGGACACCCGGTCGGACGGCGCCGCCGCCCCTGACAGCGGGGGCCGCGACCAGGTGCACGGCGGGGCTGCCGGCGGGAGCGGCAAGGGCGGTGACGGGGCGTCGGCTCACACGAAGTCCGCCCGGAAGGCCGGTGACAGCAAGGACGGGTCCGGCAAGAAGGGCGGCGACGACGGCGCAGGGTCATCGGCCGACCCGTCGGCGTCCGGTGCCCGGCACACGCCCCGCCCCGGGCACACCCGCCACGGGCGCCCGCCGGGCGGCGGGCCGTCCGGTCCCGGGGTGCCGCCCGTCACCAGTCCGGAGCCGCCCGGACAGCCGTCGGACCCCCCTCGTACGAGCCCGACGCCCGACCCCGGGAACTCGCCGCCCGGTGCCACGACAGCCCCGTCCCTGGGCCCTGCCAGGCGGTCCGAGGCGATGCTCATTCCCCTGGCATCGCCGCAGGCCGAGCCGGTGCGGCAGGCCGGGTTTGCCAGAGAGGGGGAAGGGTGAGTATGGTAGTAGATCGTTTGATCCCATTGCCCGGCGCCACTGTGTCTCTTGATCAGCAAGAGGCGAAAGCGCCCCGAGGCGCGTTCTCTCCCTTACCGTGACTGGTCCGCATTGAGGCGGTCGAAATAGCGATTCACGGAGTTATGGGCGCGTGCCGAGACTCCGGAAGGTTTCGCATTTCGCATGTCCAATTTCAGTTCTGACCACGCCGTCATGCCCGAGAACGACGAGATCGTCGCCGACGCCGAGGCTGTCGTGGTCGAGGTCGAAGAGGCCGTCGCCGAGGCCGTTGCCGCAGGTGACACCGCCGCTGAGACCGTTGTCGCCGAGCCCGTCAGCGATGAGTCCCCTGCTGACGATGAGTCCTCTGCCGACGAGGCCGCCGGGTCCGTCTCCGGTGGAGAGCCCGCCGAGCCGTCCGTGACCTTCGCCTCGCTCGGTCTGCCCGAGGGCATCGTCCGCAAGCTCGGCCAGAACGGCGTCACCGCGCCGTTCCCGATCCAGGCCGCGACCATCCCGGACGCGCTGTCCGGCAAGGACATCCTCGGCCGTGGCCGTACCGGCTCGGGCAAGACCCTCTCCTTCGGTCTCCCGCTGCTGTCGACGCTCGCCGGCGGGTACACCGAGAAGAAGAAGCCGCGCGGCATCATCCTCACCCCGACTCGTGAGCTCGCGATGCAGGTCGCGGACGCTCTCCAGCCGTACGGCGACGTGCTCGGCCTGAAGATGAAGGTCGTCTGCGGCGGTACGTCGATGTCCAACCAGATCTACGCCCTGGAGCGCGGCGTCGACGTCCTCGTCGCCACCCCGGGCCGGCTGCGCGACATCATCAACCGCGGCGCCTGCTCGCTGTCGAACGTTCAGGTCGCCGTGCTCGACGAGGCCGACCAGATGTCCGACCTGGGCTTCCTGCCCGAGGTCACCGAGCTGCTCGACCAGATCCCCGGCGGCGGCCAGCGGATGCTCTTCTCCGCCACCATGGAGAACGAGATCGGCACCCTGGTCAAGCGCTACCTGACCAACCCGGTCAGCCACGAGGTGGACAGCGCCCAGGGCAACGTCTCGACCATGTCCCACCACGTCCTCGTCGTGAAGCCGAAGGACAAGGCGCCGGTCACGGCCGCCATCGCCGCCCGAAAGGGCCGCACGATCATCTTCGTACGGACCCAGCTGGGCGCCGACCGGATCGCCGAGCAGCTCGTCGAGTCGGGCGTCAAGGCGGACGCGCTGCACGGCGGCATGACCCAGGGCGCCCGTACCCGGGTGCTCGCCGACTTCAAGGACGGTTACGTCAACGCGCTCGTCGCGACCGACGTCGCCGCCCGCGGTATCCACGTCGACGGCATCGACCTGGTCCTGAACGTGGACCCGGCCGGGGACCACAAGGACTACCTGCACCGCTCGGGCCGTACCGCCCGCGCCGGCAAGTCCGGCACGGTCGTCTCGCTGTCGCTGCCGCACCAGCGCCGTCAGATCTTCCGGCTGATGGAGGACGCGGGCGTCGACGCCACGCGCCACATCGTCCAGGGCGCCGGGGCCTTCGAGCCCGAGGTCGCCGAGATCACCGGGGCCCGTTCGCTGACCGAGGTCCAGGCCGACTCCGCGAACAACGCCGCCAAGCAGGCGGAGCGCGAGGCCAAGGACCTCACCCGTGAGCTGGAGCGCGTCCAGCGCCGGGCGACCGAGCTGCGCGAGGAGGCCGACCGCCTGGTGGCGCGTGCCGCCCGCGAGCGTGGTGACGACCCCGAGGCCGCCGTCGCCGAGGTGATCCAGGCCGCCGAGGCCGAGATCGCCGCCGCCGTGCCGGAGCAGCCGAGGGCGGAGCAGCGCGAGGAGCGCCGCGACGACCGTGGCAACTTCGGACGCCGTGACGACCGGGGCGGCGACCGTGGTGGATACCGCGGCGGCGACCGTGGTGGTGACCGCGGTGGCTTCCAGCGCCGTGACGACCGCGGTGGTGACCGTGGCGGTTTCCAGCGGCGCGACGACCGTGGCGGCAACGGTGGTTTCCGTCGTGACGACCGTCCGTCGGGCGGGTTCCGTGGCGGCGAGCGCCGTGACGACCGCGGTGGTGACCGTGGCGGTTTCCAGCGCCGTGACGACCGTGGCGGCAACGGTGGCTTCCGTCGTGACGACCGTCCGTCGGGCGGGTTCCGTGGCGGCGAGCGCCGTGACAACGACCGTCCGGCCGGTGGCTTCCGTGGCGGCGACCGCCGCGACGACCGTGGCAACGGCGGCTTCCAGCGCCGTGAGGACCGCCCCACCGGCGGCCACCGCGGCAGCGACCGTCCGTTCAACCGCGACCGCCGCGACGACCGCCCCGCCGGCGGTTTCCGCTCCGGCGGCAGCGACCGTCCGACCGGCCGCCGCGACGACCACCGCACGACCGGTACGGGCACCGGCACCGGTTCGTTCGGCCGCCGCGACGACAAGCCGCGCTGGAAGCGCAACGGCTGAGGCTGAGTGGGAGGACGGCTGAGTCCGGCTGAGAAGACGGAGCAGGCTGAGTCCGACCGAGGGGCTGCCCCGGGCGATGGTGACCATCGTCCGGGGCAGCCCTTTTTCCGTCGCCGTATGTCGTACCCCGCTGATAAACTCCCCCACTCGGCAGGCAGTTCGACCTGTCGGGCAGTTCGACTCACCGAACAGTTCGACTCAACCGAACAGTTCGGCACCAGGGCCCCACACCTGACGCGTCATGCGCCGTTCCCGGCGCAGGCGGATCTCGGTTTCTCTGTGGGGGAGTTCGTCATACACCGCCCTTTCGTGACGCGCCGTAAATTCGTGACGCGTCGTCAATTCATGCAGCGTCGAAGACTCTGGCGTACCGCCGTGGCTGTCGGCGCCGCAGCAGTCCTCGCGGGCGCCATGAGCCCGTTCACCGGCCCGGCATCGGCCGCCGCACCACCACCCGACGCGCAACTCACGGCGCCGGCCAGAACGATCAGTCCGGGTGTCTACACAGTCGCCGGGAGCACCGGCTTCGCGCACTCCGAGGACGCGCGCAAGAGCTTCCGGTGGACGGACTACGCGACCGGCGCGACCACCACCCTGGCGATTCCCACGCCCGCGCTCGGCCTCGTCAACACCATGTCGGACCTGGTCGTCTACTCGGCGGCCGTGGGTGACTACCGGCTGCTCGACCCGCACACCGGCACGGTGCGCGCCATGCGGCTGCCGCCGGAGTTCGGTACGCCGACCTTCGGCGGGGACACGGCGCTGGCCCCCGCCACCGAGGGCGCGGCGGCCGGCGAGTGCCACCTCTTCCGCCTGGACGGGGCGACCCTCACCGACCGCAAGGTCACCGGCCTGCCCGCGGACTCGCATTGCGCTCTGGCAGTCACGCCCGAGGCCGGAGCCGGTGACGTCTCCACCGGACTCGTGACCTACCGGGCGGGCGGCGCACGGCACTACGGTCTCGTCGACCTGCGGACGGCGGAACTCACCGAACTGCCGCTCTCCGGGAACGCGCAGTACATCCGGGTCACCCCGTCCTATGTGAGCTGGCAGGACACGCCGGCCCACGCCGTCAAGGTGCTCTCCAGGGGGCATCTGCACGACGCGCCCCGAAGCATTCCGGTCGGCTCCGGCAGCCTCGTCAGATCGTTCCCGGTCGGCGATCACGTGCTCCGGATCGACGCCGACAACGGTCCTCTCCTCGATGTCGCCCCCGACGGCGGAACTACCACCCTGCTCACCCCCGCCTACGGGAACCGCGCGCTGCCCGGCCCCGACGGCAGCCTGCTGATCGTGGGCAGGGGGCCGGACGGCGACTACGCGGTGGACCGCTTCACCGCGGGCGCGGACGGAGCGCCCGTCCGCAGCGAGGTGCTGGCGGTGCCGTGGCAGCCCACCCACAGCGCGCGTCTCGCGCTCGCGGGCGGCGATCTCGTCAGTTACGAGGTGTCGTCCGCGGGAGACGGCGCGGGCTTCTACGACCGGCGGCTCGCCCTCTCCGGCGCACCGGCCGCCGTCAGCCAGAGGCCCCTCGGCGGCGGGGCCGGCTTCGGCTGTGAGGCGGACCAGAGCTGCCCGGAGCCGTTCCCGGCCGCCGACGGCCGTCTCGCGTACGTCACGGACACCGGCTCCGGGTACCGGCTGAACCTCGTCGACGCCTCGTCACCGGCCGCCACCCGCCAGATCGTTCTGGGAGCGGACAGGCCCACCGTGTACGGGGTGTCCGGCCGCTATGTCGCCTACGGGACGGGGACCGGCAAGCAGGCGCGTACCGAGGTACGGGACCTGGACACGCGCGCCGTCGTACGCACGGCGCCCGCGGGCCCCTCCGCGCTCTGGGGCGGCACGCTGTGGCAGGCGTCCGCCGGCGGCAGGCTCACGGCGACGGACGTCGCGAAGGGCACGGTGACCCGGACCCTCGGCACCGGATCGTCCTGCGCGGTCCACACCCTCCAGGCGTCCGCGCGGTATCTCTACTGGGAGTGCGGAGCGGCGGCCCCGGCCTCGGCCGGGACCGTGGACATCGCCACCGGGACGGCACGGACCACCGCGGTGGGACCCGGCCCCGGGCGGCTCGGTGACGGCTTCATCGCCCGCCTGGACGGCGCGCGGCGGGTGGTGGTCACGGACCTCACGAGCGCCAAGCCCGTGGAGCAGGTGCTAGGCACCGCCGCCTCCTCCGTCCCCGGTGTGGGCTGGACCGCCGACCCGTCCAGCGTGCTGGTGGCCTACACGGACGGGGACCAGCGGGTGCACGCCGTACGGGCCGGTACGGCGGCGCCGCTCACGGCGGTCGACGCGGCGGTGCCCGCCGACAAGGACGTGCAGGACGAGGGGCGCGCCTGGGCCCCGCAGTGGTGGCTGTCGAAGCCGGCGGCGTCCTGGAAGGTGGCGCTGAGGAACAAGGCCACCGGAGCCGCGGTGCCCACGCTGACCGGCGGCGAGGCCCGCGGGGTGATCACGGCGGACTGGGACGGGCTGATCTCGGCCGGGCATCCCGTGCCGAGCGGCACCTACACCTGGACCCTCACCGCACAGCCCGCGGACGGCTCGGGCGCCGCGCTGACGAAGTCCGGGGCGCTGCATCTGACGGGCGGCGCCGCGGTGGCGCGCGACTACACCGCGGACGGTGTCGGCGACGTGCTGACCCTCAACTCCAAGGGGGAGTTCACCTTCCAGCACGGTGACGGGGCCGGAAAGTTCTCCGGCAAGACCACCGGCGGCGGCTGGCCGGCCACAGCGGTGGCCGTCCCGTTCGGGGACCTCGACGGGGACTGTTCCAACGACGTGCTGGTGCGGTGGAGCGACGGCTCGCTGCGCGGCTACCGTCCGGCGTCCGGGCAGCCGGTCAGGCCCACGACCCCGTACTCGAAACTCGGCACCGGCTTCCAGGCGTACAAGACCCTCACCTCTCCCGGGGACCTGACGGGCGACGGCCGGGCGGACCTGCTCGGCTGGAAGTCGTCCACCGGCGATCTCTACCTCTTCGCGTCGAAGAGCGACGGAACGCTGGCGGCCGGGAAGAAGATCCGGTCGAAGTGGACGTACAGCAAGGTCATGGGGGTGGGCGACCTCAACGGTGACGGTTACGGGGACCTGCTGGCCCGGGACAAGGCCCATGTGCTGTGGCGTTACAACGGCACGGCGGCAGGCCAGTTCAGGGAGCGGGTGCGGGTGTTCAAGGACTGGGGTGCCTCGTACGACACGATCGTCGGCGTCGGTGACATCACCGGCGACGGCAGGGCGGACATCGTCGAACGCGACGCGGCGGGGAACCTCTACCGCAACACGGGCGACGGCAAGGGCTCGTTCGGCGGCCGGACCCTGATCGCCACCGGCTGGAAGGGGTACAGGGGCGTCTTCTAGGCGGCCGCGTCGCAGTGCCGTCACCCGGGCCACGCCAGGGATCCGGGTGGCGGCAAACGTGCCCGGCAGGGGGATACCCGATCGGCTGCCGGGCCCGGTCCCGCTATGCTCGTGGGGTGCCCAGGCACGGACCGTTAGCTCAATTGGCAGAGCAGTGGACTTTTAATCCATTGGTTGTGGGTTCGAGTCCCACACGGTCTACCGGACAGGGGTGAGGGGAACCTCCTCTGACCTGCTACTCAGCGCCTGAATCGGCTTCGGCCGGTTCGGGCGCTGTTTTGTTTCCGCGTGGTACGCCCCCGTCGGGGCGGGGGCGCGCGCCGGGCCGGCGGCGGCCGTTCCGGGAGGGCCGGAGCCGAAGGGGGTTCCGGTGCATGCGCTTGGTTTCCTGCTTCCCTTGCTTCCCTTGCTCCCCTTGCTTCGCTCGATTCCCTCGATTCGCTCGCTCAAGAAGTCGGGGCAGGGGATCCGCTCGTCGTGATGGGACTGTTGTCCCATCGCTCCGGTAGAGTGATGGGTCAAGGGTCCCATCGCTTGAGGGAGAGTGCCATGCGTGTCTTTGTCACCGGGGGGACCGGCCTGATCGGGGCCGCCGTCGTCGCCGAACTGCTCGCCAACGGTCACACCGTTCTCGCGCTCGCCCGCTCCGACGCGTCCGCGCGGGCCGTCGAGGCGGCCGGCGCCGAACCGCTCCGGGGGTCTCTCGCCGACCTGGACGTCCTCCGCTCCGGTGCCGCGCAGTCCGACGGGGTGATCCACCTGGCGTTCGCCAACGACTTCAGCAGCCCCGAAGCCGTCGCGAAGGCGGTCGCCGAGGAAGGCACCGCCATCGCGGCCATCGGTGAGGAACTTGTCGGCAGCGACCGACCGTTCGTCACCGTATCGGGCACGCCCCAGGCGCCGGGCCGCGCCGCCACCGAGGCCGATCCCACCGTGACCGAAGGGCCGGTCGGCGGCCGTGGCCGTGCGGTCACCGCGGCTCTGGGCCTGGCACCGCGCGGCGTCCGCAGTTCGGCCGTACGTCTGCCGCGCACGGTTCACCACCGGGGCGAGGGCGGGTTCGCCGGAATGCTGACCGGCATCGCCCGCCAGACCGGAGTCTCCGGCTACCCGGGTGACGGCGCACAGCGCTGGCCGGCCGTGCACGCGCTCGACGCGGCCGTCCTCTTCCGGCTCGCCCTGGAGCGGGCGGAAGGCGGCACCGCCTGGCACGCCGTGGCCGACGAGGGGGACCGGGTGCGCGACATCGCCGCGGTCATCGGCCGGCGGCTGGGCCTGCCGGTCGAGTCGGTGCCGCCGGTGACCTACGGGCCCCTCGGCCAGATCTTCGAGAGCGACCAGCCCGCGTCCAGCGCCCACACCAGGCAGACACTCGGCTGGGAGCCGACCCACCCGAGCCTGCTGGAGGACCTGGAGAACATCCAGCCCTGAGCGGCGGGGGCAGCCGGGGCGGGTTCCGGCCGCCCCCGCCGCCCGGCCGTTCCACCGCCGGGGCCAGGGGTTCGCCAATACAGGACGCTCTCCTTCCACTTCCACTGGACATCGCATGCCGGATGATGGGGAGTGACGGCATGACAGCGGATGTGCGGGGCGGCGTGATGACAGACAGTGAATCGATCCGGTCCGAGCCGGGGGCCGACCCCGGCCCCGACCCTGGCCCCGGTCCTGACGCCGTCCCGGCGTCCGTGCCGGGCGCGGGGAGTGGGGACGCGGGGCCGCGGCGGTCCCTGCGACGGCGACTGGGCGGGGCCGTGGTCCTCCTCGTTCTCGTGCTGCTGTTCGCCCTGCCGCGGTGGACGCTGTTCGCCTCCGGTGTCCACTGGCCGTTCCCGGTGTTCCTGGCCGGCACGGTCGTCTTCGCCGTCTGGCTGGTCTCCTTCCCCTTCCTGATGGCAGCGGGCCACGGGCGCCGACGGGCCGACCGGGCGGCGCGTATCGCGGACAGCAGCCTCGGGGTGATCTGGGTGCTGTTCACCTGGTCGGTGCTGGGCGGTCTGGTGCATCTCGTGCTGGTCGGGCTCGACGCCGGCGGTGACGAACGGGCCAGGATCATCGCCGCGGCCGTCGCCGTGGTCTCGGCCGGGCTGCTGGCCCTGGGGCACCACGAGGCCATGAGGGTCCCCCGGGTGAAGCGGCTGGACGTCCGTATCCCGCGGCTCGGCCGGGGCCTCGACGGGACCCGTGTCGTCGTGCTGGCCGACACCCACTTCGGGCCGATCGACCGGGCCCGCTGGTCGGCGCGGGTCACCGACGCGGTCAACGCGCTGGACGCGGACGTCGTGATCCACGCCGGTGATATCGCCGACGGCACACCCGCCCAGCGCCGGGAGCAGTCCGCGCCGCTCGGGACGGTCCGGTCACGGCTGGCGAAGGTCTATGTCACGGGGAACCACGAGTACTTCGGGGAGGCGCAGGGCTGGCTGGACCGCATGGCCGAACTCGGCTGGGAACCCCTCCACAACACCCACGTCGTGGTGGAGCGCGGCGGCGACCCGCTCGTCCTCGCGGGTGTGGACGACGTGACGGCGGAATCCTCCGGACTGGCCGGACACCGTACGAACCTGGCCGGGGCTCTCGCGGGGACGGACCAGGACTGGCCGGTCCTGCTCGTCGCCCACCAGCCCAAGTACGTCCGGCAGGCGGCTGCCGCCGGTATCGACCTACAGGTTTCCGGCCACACTCACGGCGGCCAGATCTGGCCGTTCAACTTCCTCGTACGGATCGACCAGCCGGTGGTGCACGGCCTGAGCCGGCACGGCGAGCGGACCCAGCTCTACACCAGCCGGGGCACCGGCTTCTGGGGGCCGCCCTTCCGGGTCTTCGCGCCGAGCGAGATCACCCTGCTCACCCTGCGCTCCGGTGGCGGGCCCGCCACCGGAGCGGACGGCGGGGCCGCCCCGTCGGAGGGCGGGTGAGCGAGGCGCCGTACGTCAGCGGCGGTCCAGGCCGTCACCGGGAACGGCGGACGGCGGAGGCCACCCCGGCCCCGCAGGCGGTCCGGAGCGGTCCGGAGCCGTCCGGAGGGATCCGCAGGCGGTCCGGAGGGATCCGGAGCGGCCCCGGGCGGTAAGTGGTTCGAACCACCCCCGGACATGCCGTAGAGTTGTGTTCACCGACGCGGGGTGGAGCAGCTCGGTAGCTCGCTGGGCTCATAACCCAGAGGTCGCAGGTTCAAATCCTGTCCCCGCTACTCAAGACCGAAGGCCCGGCACACTGTGCCGGGCCTTCGGCGTTTCCGGGGCCCGCTGTCCTTCCCCCACTTGGCCGAGGCCGAATCGCACACCGGCCCGGGTGCCGACAGCCTGGTAGGGCGCGGTACCGTCCGCCGCTTTACGGAACCGGGCAGGAGGGTACTGGTGGGGCAGCGAGACGATTCGGGCTGGGTGCGGGGGTTACTCCGTGTGCTCCCCGCCGTGCTGATCGTGGGCGGGGCGGTCTTCGACCAGCTGACCCCGCCCGCGTTCACCGCCGCCCCGTTCTTCGCCGCCGCCCCGGTGATCGCAGCCCCGCTCTTCTCGTTCCGGGCCACCCTGACCACCGGGATCGTCTCGGTCCTGGCCATCGCGGGACTCCGTGCCGCTGACGGCACATCCGGCAGGGGCTCGGCGATCACCGAACTGATCACCGTCTTCACGGTGTCCTGCGTCGCGCTGGCCATCAACCGCGTCATCCGGCGAAGCGGCGAGGAACTCGCATCGGCGCGGGTCGTCGCGGAGACCGCGCAGCGCGCCGTACTGCCGGTGCCGTCCGAGCGGATCGCCGAACTGCACATCGCGGCGCGGTACGAGGCCGCCCAGGCCGGCACCTTCATCGGCGGCGACCTCTTCGCCGTGCAGGACACCCCGTACGGGGTCCGGCTGGTCATAGGCGACGTGCGGGGCAAGGGGCTCGGCGCCGTCGAGGCCGTGGCCGTGGTGATCGGGGCCTTCCGGGAGGCCGCCGAACAGGAGGTGACGATCGAGGAGGTCGCCCAGCGGCTGGAGCGCGCGCTGACCCGGGAGGGGATCCGGCGCGAAGGGCTCGACGCCTTCGAGGGGTTCACCACGGCCGCGCTCGCCGAGATCCCGCGCGAGAACCAGGGCATGATCCGGCTGCTCAACCGGGGCCACCCCGAACCGCTGCTGCTGTACGCGGACGGGGACGTCCACGTCCTGGCCCCGACCGATCCCGCGCTGCCGCTGGGGCTGTCCGATCTGGCGGCCTGGCCGGACCGGGCGGACGAGACGCCGTTCCCGCCGGGGTCCACGCTGCTGCTCTACACCGACGGGCTGTCCGAGGCGAGGAACGCGCAGGGGGTCTTCTACGAACCGCAGGAGCGGTTGCGCGGCCGGATCTTCCCGGGGCCCGAGGAACTGCTGACGGCGGTGACCGACGACGTACGGCTGCACACGGGCGGGCACTCCACGGACGACATGGCGCTGCTCGCGGTGGGCCGTCCGCTGCGGGGGCAGCCGGCGCGGCGCAGGACGGTGGGGATCGTGCACCGCGAGCGTGAACGCGAATGACGTGATCCGCGAATGACGTGATCCGCGAAGGACGTGATTCGCGGAGGACACGATCCGTAGTCGAAGAGCACCACTCCGCATAACAGTTGACGCACGATCAGGATTTCGAGGTTTCCCGGCCACCGCTGAGGGATGATCAAGTCGCCCGAATCCGCCCGGTTATGTCCTGGTAAGTACGGGCCAAAGCCGTTAACGATCAGTCGGAACAGCTTGGAATCCGGCCCTCGCGTCTATTAACGTTCGATAACGCAGCGCGGTTGTCCCAGTCGTCGCAAGAGGCGGCACCGTGCGCACGCGCCGAATCCCGCAAGGGAACCGGGGAACCACCAATTGGGGTGAATCGGGCCTCTCCGCAAGGGCTGCCCGTAGGAGACCTTCCTGCTCCGAACCCGTCAGCTAACCCGGTAGGCGGTAAGGAAGGAAAGGAGTGCGCCTCCGTGGCGTCCAACAACCCTGCCCCCGAAACGCTTTACTTCCCGAACGACGATGCTCTCGGTTTCGGCGGTGCGGAAGGCGGCGCGCCGGACGAGTGGAATCCCACCGAGGACTCCCTCCGTACCGTCCGCGGCAAACACCGGGTCGCCAAGCAGCGCAACGGTCTCGCCCGCAGCTCCACGGTGCTCGGCGTCGGTGTGATCGCGGCCGTCGGCGCGGGCGGCATGGCCAGCGCGCAGAGCAAGCCGCCGCTCGCGATCTCGCTCCCCGACCTCCCGCAGTCCGTCAAGGACAAGCTGCCGGAGGCCGAATCGCTGCCCGGCGTGGGCTCACTGATCTCCGACATCGGCGACGTGCCGGACCACGGCGGTACGGAGACGGGCGCCGCCGACGCGGCCCTCACCACCGCCGCGGCCACCGGCAAGGGCAGCGCGGACGCGGGCGAGGCCCTCCGGGCACGAATCCTCCAGCAGGCCGAGCAGCAGCAGGGCGCGATCGACGACGAGGCCAAGGCGGCGGCCGAGAAGGCGGCCGCGGAGAAGGCGTCGGCGGAGGCCGCGAAGAAGCGGGACGAGGCGGCGGCCAAGGAGAAGGCGGCCAAGAAGAAGGCCGAGGCGGAGGCCGAGGCCAAGGCGGAGAAGGAGCGGCTCGCCAAGCTGGCGGCCGGCTACTCGCTCCCCGTCTCCTCGTACACCCTCACCTCGCGGTTCAACGACGGCGGTGCGATGTGGTCGTCGGGCCACCACACCGGTCTCGACTTCGCCGCGCCGACCGGCACCCCGATCAAGGCCGTGCACGGCGGCACGGTCAAGTCGGCGGGCTGGGCCGGGGCGTACGGCTACCGCACGGTCGTCGCGCTCGACGACGGTACGGAGCTGTGGTTCTGCCACCAGTCCTCGATCTCGGTCGGCGCCGGCCAGAAGGTCGCCACCGGCGAGGTCATCGGCCGGGTCGGCGCCACCGGCAATGTCACGGGCCCGCATGTGCACCTGGAGGTCCGGCCGGGTGGCGGCGACCCGGTCGACCCGATGACCTGGCTCCAGGGCAAGGGCCTCAACCCGTAAGGAACGCGGCCCGGCAGGGCCCGGCCCCCGCACGGAGCACTCGCACGCAGGGCCGCGCCTCGGCGCGGCGTCCGCAGACATGGCACCCGCGCGAACGCCCGTGGGCAACGCCCGTGGGCAACGTCCGTGGGCACGGCGCCCCGCACGAACGTCCGCAGGTATGGCGCCCCCTGCGCAACATCCATAGGACGGGCGCCCCGCGCGAACGCCCGGAGGCACGGCACCCCGCGCGCAACGCCGGTGGATACGGCGTCCCGCACCCCGGCAGCCCTGGCGGCATCCCCCCCGACGTCAGGGCTGCCGGTTCGTCCGTACGGGGGCGGGCCGGAATAGCGGGCGGCGACCGCAGGGTTGACCGGCGTATGACTTCTCTCCGCGCACTCGGCTCCTCCGGCCTCCAGGTCTTCCCGCTCTCCCTCGGCGGCAACGTCTTCGGCTGGGGCGCCGACGAAGAACAGTCCTTCGCCGTGCTCGACGCCTACACCGCGGCAGGCGGCAACTTCATCGACACAGCGGACACCTACTCGTCGTGGGTGCCCGGCAACAAGGGCGGCGAGTCCGAGGCCGTCATCGGCAACTGGCTGGCCGCACGCGGGAACCGCGAAGACGTGGTGGTCGCCACCAAGGTCGGCTCGCACCCCGAGTACCGGGGGCTCTCGGCCGCGAACATCAAGGCCGCGGCCGACGCGTCGCTGAGCAGGCTCCGGACCGACTACATCGACCTCTACTACACGCACCGCGACGACGAGTCCGTACCCGTCGATGAGATCATCACCGCCCTGGACGATCTGGTGAAGGCCGGCAAGGTCCGCGCCATCGCCGCGTCCAATCTGAGCCCCGAGCGGCTGGACGCCTCCGTGGCGTTCTCCGACGCCGAGGGGCTCGCCCGGTACTCCGCTCTGCAGCCGCACTACAACCTGGTCTCCCGCGACACCTACGAGGGCGCGCTCCAGGACGTGGCGGCCCGGCACGGTCTGGCGGCCGTCCCGTACTCCGCGCTGGCCTCCGGGTTCCTCACCGGCAAGTACCGGCCCGGCGCGGACGTCGACAGTGTCCGGGCCGGCAGCGCGGCGCAGCACCTGGACACCGAGCGGGGGCCGAAGGTCCTCGCCGCGCTCGACAAGATCGCGGCGGCGCACGAGGCGGAGGTCGCCACCGTCGCCCTGGCCTGGCTGGCGGCACAGCCGACCGTCGTCGCGCCGATCGCCTCGGCCCGTACGGTCGAGCAGCTGCCCGCGCTGACCGCCCTGGCCGAACTGAAGCTCACCGACGCCGAGGTGGCTGAGCTGACCGCAGCCGCCGCCTGAGAGTCCGAGAGAACGGGCCGGGCCCGGCCGGTATCCCGGGGGCGGCCGAGAGCCGGCCGGCTTTCCGGGGGCGTCCCGGGTCGGGTCAGTGCTGGTACGGGTTGTAGCCGCCGTAGTCCAGATGCGGTGGTGGCACCCGTACCCGCCCGGTCGCCTGTGCGGCGTGGAGCAGCGCGGGCCCGGCTATCTCCTTGCGCTGCCAGAGGTGGTGCAGCAGCTCCTGCTCGCGCGCCTCGAAGTCCGGGTCCACCACACCGCGGTGGGCCCGGTGCCGCAGAAAGGCGAGGGTGGTCGCGAAGGCCTCGTACTCGGAGACCGCGCGGGACGCGGCCCGGGCACGGGACTTGGCGTCGGCGTGCGCGGGCGGCCGGTGATAGGGGCTCTGGCCGTACGCCGCCGGGTGAGGGCCCAGATGGGGGCTGGTCGCGCCGAATCCTCCGCCGAACGTACGCGCGGCGAAGGCGCGGGCCAGGGCGCGCGCCCGCATCGACGAGAGCGCCAGCGGTTCCGCGGGGGCCAGCCAGCCCGCCGCCGCGTAGGCCGGCAGCTCGGCCGATATGGTGCGCAGCTCCCGCTGGCGGGTCCAGATCGTCAGCCAGGTGACCGTTCCGAAGGCCGGGACCATGAAGGCGCCGTAGACCAGGTAGAAGCCATAGGTGCCGAAGGCCGACGAGCTGTTCCACAGGGCGTGCATGCCCATGGCGCAGACCAGCCCGAGCAGTGGCGGTGCGGTCCGGCGCAGCCGCTGGTGCCCGGCGGCCGATGCCGCGACACCGAAGCCGATACCGGTCAGCACGGTGAACAGCGGGTGGGCGAAGGGCGAGAGGACCACCCGGGCGAAGAAGGTCGCCGCCGTCACGGCCGGGACACCCGAGAACCCCAGGGACTTGTCCTCGCCGAAGGCGCTGCCCAGATAGAGGATGTTCTCGGTGAAGGCGAAGCCGGTCGCGGTGAAGCCCGCGAAGACCACCCCGTCCACGATCCCGGTGAAGTGGCGTCTGCGGAAGAGGAAGATCAGCAGGATCGCCGCGGCCTTCGCGCTCTCCTCGATGACCGGCGCCACCACTCTCGCCCCGAGGGTGTCCGCGCTCGTCGGATCCGCTGTGGCGGTCGCTATCCAGTGCGTGGCGAAGGAGTTGGCGATGATCGCGACCAGGGCGGCGGCACAGGCGCCCCAGGCGAAGGCGAAGATCAGATTGCGCCAGGGGCCCGGATCCACCCGGTCGAGCCAGCGGAAGGCCGCCATGAGCAGCGGCACCGGAAGCACGGCGAGACCGATGCCGACCAGGAAGCCCTCGGTGCCGGTCTGTTCGCGGACCAGCGAGAGGATCAGCAGTCCGCAGATGGCGAGAACGATGATCACCGCGGCGGCGCGCAGCGCCTTGCTCCGCCAGAAGTCCCTGCGGGGTGCGTAGCGCCAGTGTGCACGCGGGGGGACGGCGTCGAAGCGCGGCTGCTCCTCGTACACCGGGACCACCGGATGGGCCGCCCCGGGCGGCACGCTCGATTCGTACACCCGATGGAGCCTAACGAGCGGCACCGACAATCGCGACGCCGTACCCGATTCCGGGGCCCGCCGGGCATCGCCGTTACGGACGCGGGGCCGGCCGGTCGTTGCGGCGGAACAGCAGATCGTGCACGGCGTGGCCCTTGTCGAGTCCCTGGCCCTCGAACCGGGTCAGCGGCCGGAACCCGGGCCGCGGTGCGTAACCCCCGTCCGCCGTGGTGTTGTCGAAGCAGGGGTGCTCGGTGAGCACCTCCAGCATCTGCTCGGCGTACGGGACCCAGTCGGTCGCGCAGTGCAGTACGGCGCCGGGCGCGAGTCGGCCCGCGGCCAGGTCGAGGAAGTCCGGCTGGATCAGCCGCCTCTTGTGGTGCCGGCTCTTGGGCCAGGGGTCGGGGAAGTACACGCGCAGCCCGGCGAGCGAGTCCGGCTTCAGCATTTCGCGGAGCAGGATGATCGCGTCACCGTTGGCCACCCGGATGTTGGACAGCCCGTTCCGCTCCGCGAGACGCAGCAGGTTTCCCTGGCCCGGGGTGTGCACATCGGTGGCGAGGATCCCGGTCGACGGGTCGGCCGCGGCCATCTGCGCGGTGGCCTCGCCCATGCCGAAGCCGATCTCCAGAACCACGGGGAGACCGTCGAACAGAGCGGGCAGATCGAGCACCCGCTGCCCGTCGATGTCCAGCCCCCAGCGCGGCCAGAGCCGCTCCAGTGCGTCGGCCTGCCCGGTCGTGACGCGGCTGCGGCGCGGCTGGAAGCTGCGGATCCGGCGCTCGTGGTGCGAGCCCGCGGGGTCGGCCGCGGGGCCGCCC
Source organism: Streptomyces sp. NPDC054757 (assembly GCF_053612185.1). NCBI lineage: Bacteria > Bacillati > Actinomycetota > Actinomycetes > Kitasatosporales > Streptomycetaceae > Streptomyces > Streptomyces sp. NPDC054757. Next base: position 15,404 of record NZ_JBSHBW010000025.1, on the reverse strand, counting down.
GGGAAGCGCGGCTCGCCCTTGGCGCGGCGGGGCGGCGAGGGCTCTTGCGGGGGATTCAGTGGACTCAGGGGATCGGACACAGTGCCCCGATTCTACGGTCCCGTCCGGAACCGCGATTCCGGCCCCGGCCCGGGTCCCTCCTGTCCCGGACTCGTCCCCGCGGACCTGTTCCCGCCCCCGTATCCGAGCCCGCCCCGGCCCGGGTCCCCCTCTCACCGCACACCGCACACCGCACACGCCTCCCGCCCCGTCCCCGGCGTCCGGTCAGGCCCGCACCTCCACCGAGGCCAGCGCCCTGCGGGCGATCTCACGGCCGATCGGCAGGGAGGCCGTCGCTGCCGGTGAGGGCGCGTTCAGCACATGCACAGTGCGGGGTGCCTCCCGGATCAGGAAGTCGTCGGCCAGGGTGCCGTCCCTGAGCACCGCCTGGGCCCGCACCCCGGCCGGCGCCCGGCGCAGATCCGCTTCCTCGACGGCGGGCAGCAGCCGCCGCACCGCCTCGGTGAAGGCGCGCTTCGACAGCGAGCGGTGCAGCTCGCCCGCTCCGTAACGCCAGTGGCGCCCGGCTATCCGCCAGGCACCGGGCCAGGCCAGCGTGGTGGCCAGCTCGGCCGGGCGCACCGTGCTCCAGTCGTATCCCTCGCGGGCCAGCGCGGGCACCGCGTTCGGCCCGACGTGGACCGTGCCGTCGGTGCCCCGGGTCAGATGGACCCCGAGGAAGGGGAAGGCCGGGTCGGGCACCGGGTAGACCAGGCCGCGCACCAGACCGGGGCGGGTCAGCGTGTAGTACTCCCCGCGGAAGGGCACGATCCGCATGCCCGGTTCGTCGCCCGCGAGCCGTGCGATCCGGTCGCACTGCAGCCCCGCGCAGTTGACCAGGGTCCGGGCCCGGATCACCGCTCCGTCCGATGTGGCGACAGCGACACCCTCCGGACGCCGGGCTATCCGGACGGCCTCGGCCCCGCACCGGATCTCCGCCCCCGCCGCCTCCGAGAGCTCCGCGAGGCGTGCGGCCACCGCCCCGTAGTCGGCGATCCCGGTGGTGGCGACCCGGATCGCGGCGAGCCCGCGGACCCCGGGCTCCTCGTCGGCGATCTGGGCCGGTCCCAGCTCCCGCACCGGAATCCCGTTCTCCCGGCCGCGCTGGGCCAGGGCGTGCAGCCGGGGCAGCTCGTCCCGCTCCGTCGCGACGATCAGCTTGCCCGTCACCTCGTACGGCAGGCCCTGCTCCGCGCAGAACTCGGTCATCTCCGCCGCACCGCGCACCGCGAACCGGGCCTTGAGGGAGCCGGGCCGGTAGTAGATCCCGCTGTGGATGACCCCGCTGTTGCGGCCCGTCTGGTGACGGGCGGTGCGCTGCTCCTTCTCCAGCACCACGACCCGGGTGCCCGGCGCGGACCGTGTCAGGGCGTACGCCGTCGAGAGCCCGACGATCCCGCCGCCGATGATCAGCACATCGCAGTCGAAACCGCCGCTGTGACCACTGCTGCGCACACCGCCGTAATGACTGCTGTGACCGCCGCCGTAACCAGCGCGGTGACCGCCGCTCCGGCCACTGCGGTGACCACCGGCATCACGGCCACCCGTGTCGCCACCGCGGTGACCAGCGCTCTCGCCGCGGTCACCGCCGCCCCGTACGCCGCCGTTCCCGAAAGACATCGCACCTCCTCCCACCCCGATAGTGCACTGGCCCACTGACAGTGCCCTCAAACCAAGGGGGAGGACCGTTCTACGCGGGCGCCACCAGGAGTGGTCTGGCCCGCTCGCGTAACTCCACCACTCTTGGCTCGTCGCCGTACGGTTCGAGACGGTGCAGCAGATCCCGTACGTACTCCGTGGTCCGCGCCGACGAGATCCGCCCGGCGACCTCCACCGCCCTGGTGCCCGCGGCGCACGCCGCGTCCAGATTGCCGGACTCCAGCTCCGCCACCGCGCTCACCACCAGCCGCAGCCCGTGCGAGCGGACGAACTCCTCGGTGGGCTTGGACAGCGCCTGCTCGGTGAAGCGCCGCACCTGCCGCGGGGCCTTCAGATCGTGGTAGCACTCGGCGGCGTCGGCGGCGAACCGGTCGTACGAGTAGAAGCCGAGCCAGGACGGATCGGCGTCGCCCTCGCGCGAGCGCTCCAGCCAGCCCTCCGCCGCCTTCAGCGCCGCGCCGGCCGCTGCCGAGTCACCGGCGCGTGCGTGCGCCCGTGCTTCGACCAGCCGGAAGAAACTCATCGTACGGGCGGTCGCCAGGCCCCTGTTGCGCTCGACCGCCGCCTGCGCGAGGTCCACCCCCTCGTCCCCGAAGCCCCGGTAGACCGCCTGGAGCGACATCGAGGCCAGGACATATCCCCCGAGCGGGACATCGGCGGCCGCGCGGGCGAGCCGCAGCGCCTGGATGTAGTAGCGCTGGGCGGCCTCCTGCTGGCCGGTGTCGAAGGCCATCCACCCGGCCAGCCTGGTCAGTTCGGCGGTCGCGCCGAAGAGTCCGCGGCCCACCTCGTCGGAGTACGAGCCGAGGAGCAGCGGGGCCGCGTCCACCCGCAGGCACTCGGGCACCATCGACGAACGCCAGTCGCCGCCGCCGTACTTGGAGTCCCAGCGCCGGGCGTCCTCGGCGGCCTCCCGCAGTTTGGTGACATCGCTGTGCCCGACGCGCAGCGCGGCCGGGTCCGCCAACTCCTCGGCGCCCCGCTCGACCGAGGAGTCGGCGGGTGTTATCAGCCATCGCGAAGCGGGGGTCGCATATGCCGTGACCGCGAAGGACCCGGCGAGCGACTGCCATATCCCGCCACTCCCGGCCCGGCGGCCCGCGAGGTCCAGCCGGTAGAGATCGGTCGCCGACACCACGGCCGAGCTGACATCCCGGTGGAAGGCGAGGCCGACCTCGGGGGCCGGATCCGCGTCCGCGAGTCCTATCTCGTGCAGTGGTACGGGCCGGCCCAGCTTGGCGCCGATCGCCGCCGCGATCAGATGGGGGGCGGCGCCCTGCGGCACCATGCCCTTGGAGACCCACCTGGCCACGGATGTCTTGTCGTACCGAAGCGTCAGACCGCGCTGGGCGCCGAGGTCGTTGACCCGTCGCGCCAGTCCGGCGTTGCTGATTCCCGCGACGGCGAGAACCGTGCCGAGTTTGTCGTTCGGCCCGCGTAGCTCCCTGGACATGCGCCACCCCTCGACACACAGACGGCCGCCGTGTCGCGGCGACTCGTCCTGTCCGAGAAGCCGTGCACGGCATTCGTAAACCCAGCGTAGTTCGCCGCATCCCTACCGTTAAGGGGTGATGTTCCGGATGGCGGGATTGTTGCCCGCGCGGAGCGCTCTCCAGACGGGCGACGATCACCGCCCGTGCTCCCGGTGTGTGGCCGTGCGCCCGGCCGTGCGCTCTGGTCCGGCCGTCCCGCGCGGTCTTCCATGGGGAGTGCGTGGGTCGGCCCACTGCACAGGATCCAGTGGGCTGGGGGATACGGCCGCCTCAATCCCCGCGGGCGGCCGACCGGTCCGGGAGGCGTACGGCGTCTCCCGGACCGATGCGCTCCGCGGCCCGTCGGCACCCCTTCCCGCACAGATGCCACTCCGCCAGAATGGCTGGATGACGACCCTCGTCGGGCAAGACCGAATGGCCTTTGCCGGGGGCGCATTCGCATATGGGTGCGCGCTTCCGTACCCCCTCCGGTACGCCGTTGTCATGGCAGCATGGTCCTGAACGCCCCAGTGGGCGCTCAGTTGTCCACAGCCTGTGGAGGCGGCGATGCGGTGGTTGGTGGGGTGGAGCAGTACTGCCGCGAGCTTCGGCACCGCCGGTTCGGTGGGCAGCGCTGACGAGGGGCGCACGGTCCACCCCGTCGGCTCCCAGCTGCTCTGGGGCGATCCCGACCCCCTCTGGGCGGTCGGTGACTGGCGGCCCGACGAAGTACGGGTCATCTCGGTCGACCCCTTCACCCGCCTTGCTGTGCTGGGGTGTTGCGCGGCGACCGACGAGGAGCTGCGGGTCGGTCTGTTCGCCGCGCGCGGTGGTGCGCTGCGTCATCTCACCTCCTGGGCGGGCAGCTACACGGTCGTCGTGCAGTCCGGCCGCCGGGTCACCGTCATCGGCGACCTGGCCGGCGCGCGCCCCGTCTTCCACACCCCCTGGGCCAACGGCACCGCGTACGCCACCGCCGCCCTGCCGCTCGCCGATCTGGTCGAAGCCCAGCTGGACATCGGCCACTTGGCGGCGCTGCTCGCCTGCCCCGACGTACCGGAGGCGCTGCGCGACTCGACGCCCTACGCGGGGGTGCGGCGCATCCCGCCGGGCCACGCCCTCATCCTCCGGGAGGGCTCCCGGGAGATCACCGGGTACGAGCAGGTGGCATCGCTCGCCGTGGCGGCGGCCCAGGTCGACCCGGACCGGGCCGTGGACGGCGTACGGGACGCGCTCGTCGAAGCCGTACGCGCCCGGCTCACCGCCCCCCGACACGCGCCCGAAAGGCTGCCGCCCGACCCGGGCCCGGTCCCGGGAATGGGCCCGGCCGAACGGCGCGCGGCCCGCGGGGCCCCCGCCCCGGGAATCGGCGCCGATCTCTCCGGCGGCAGCGCCTCCGCCACCCTGACGCTCCTCGCGGCCGGGCTGCCCGGCGTACCGGGCACGATCCTCGGCCATGGCACCGGCGCGGGGGAACGCCTCCTCGCCGTCACCTTCAACGACCTCTCCGCGCGCGGCCACGCACCCGAACTGGAACGGGCGGGCGCCATCGCGGCCAATCCACGCCTGCACCATGTGGTGGTCGCGGGCGGCGAGGAGTCGCTGCCGTACGCCGATCTGGAGTCGGGCCCGCTGACCGACGAGCCGGGCCCCTCGCTGATCTCGTCGGAGCGCCACCGGCTGCGGCTCGCCGCGGGCAGCGCGGACCACCTGGTGGGGGACGGCGCACGGCAGGTGCTCGACGCGCACCCCGCGCGCCTGGCCGACCTGCTGATGGACCGCCGCAGACGCCATCTGGTCAAACCGGTCGCGGCGCTGGCCAGGGCGGACGGTTCGGTCCTCATCCCCTTCACCGTCTACCGCGCCGCACGCAGATTGGCCCGCACCCCGTACCGCACGGGCATCGAGGCGGCGGCCGTCCTGCTGCGCGACCGCGAGGTCCAGCACACCGCCGAAGGCTCCACGCTGGATGCCTCGCTGGCGGCCCTCACCTGGTCACGGCCGGGGCCGGCCGCGCGCTGGCTGACCGGTGAGGCGCTCGCGGAAGTCTCCGTACGCCTCCAGGAGTCGGCGCTGCGCCCCACCTCGGTGCAGCGACCCGGCGAGGCCCGCGCCCGCGCGGCGCTCGCCCGGTACGCGGCGGACCACCGGGTCTTCGAACAGGCCGCGGAGGTGCGGAGCCAGCGGCTGCACGCGCCGTTCCTCGACAACCAGGTGGTACGGGCGGCCCGGCTGCTCCCCGAATCGCTGCGGGTCCAGCCCGGCGCACGGGCCGAGATCCTCCGTACGGTGCTGGCCGGCGCGGGCATCCACGATCTGCCCGCAGGCTGGGGCGCCCCGTCCCACACGACCGCGAATGCCGCGTCCCGGAAGGGGCTGCGCGCCTCGCTCCCCACGCTGATCGCGCTGTTCGACGCCCCGCTGCTCGCGGACGCCGGCCTGATCGAGGCGCGGGTGGTCCGCAAGGCCCTGCGCGCGGCGGCGGAGGGGGAGCGGCTGCCGCTCGACGGGCTCGCCGACCTGGTCTCCACCGAGCTGTGGCTGCGCAGGCTGCTGGCCAGGCGCGGCAGTTGCTGGACAGGGACGGCGGCCCCGAAGCAGCGGGCGGTGGCGGGCGGAGTCGTACCGCGGCGGAGCCTTTAGGGAAGCGGCCTGCCGGGAGCGGGACTTGGCCGGGGCGGGTTGGCCGACGGGTCGGGCCGGGTCGGGTCGTATTGGTCGGGCGTGGCGGTATGGGCGCTGTGGGTGGTCTCGGTGCCGCGAGTGGGCTCGGTGTCGGGGGCTGCGGATCCCGGGCCGGCCGGTGTCGGCTCCGTGGGATGGCCCTGGGGCCGGGCCGGCCGGTGTCGGCTCTGCGAGTGGTCGGGGGCCCTGGATCAGGGGCCCGGTCCTGGGTGCGGGCAGGCCGGTCTCCGCTCCGGGCGGAGCCGGTTCAGGTGGCGCGGGACGGGCCCCGGTCAGCGGCAGCTGATCCGTGACTGCGCCCAGTCGGCCACCGCCACCGAGCCGAACGGTCCGCTCCGTTCGACCACGAGCCGGAGCGTACGGAAACCGGCGATCCCGACCCGTACGGGCACGGCCGGGTCGTCGCCGTGCACCACGGGCGAACTCCACAGCCGGGACGTGTCCCCGTACACCGAGAAGCGCACCGCTCCGAGCCCCAGCGACATGTCGTCCACCCCGGCCAGCGCCTGATAGGTGGAGCACTGCCGGTTGAGCTGGATGGTCACGCTGGACGGGGCGTGGACGCTGATGCCGCGGTTGTACTCGGTACCCCGCATGGCCAGGGAACGGCGCTGCCACACCGGGCCGCTGTCCTTGAGGCTGAGCTCGGGCTCGGTGTGGTCGCCGAGCAGCGAGTAGGCGAGGGCGCCGACCTGGTAGACGGCGGGCGCCGGCGGGGGCGGTGGGGTCGGCGTCGGGGTCGGCTTCGGAGTGGGGGTCGGCTTGGGCGGCGGCGTGGGCCTCGGGGTCGGTTTCGGTGCCGGCGCGGGGGGCTTGGGCGTGGCTTTCGGAGGCGCGGGCGTGGGCTTCGGCTTGGGCGCGGGCGCCGGGGGAGCGGGCGGTGCCTTCGGCCGCGGGGGCGGAGGCGTCGGCTCGGGCGGTACGACGGGGTGGGTGGCGGGGGGAGCCGCGTGCGGCGCCGGCTTGGGGGCATCGCTGCCCGACAGCGCGAACGCCAGACCGGCGGCGGCCGCCACCACCACACCGGCTGCGATACCGGCCTTGGCGGGCATCCCGAGCCCCTCGGAAGCGGCGGCCCCGCCGCCCGCGGAACTCCCGCCGGACGCGGCGGCCCCGGCCCCGGCGGCCCCTGCCGCACCGCCCGCGACGAACCCGGCGGCCTTGAGGGCGGACCCTCCGGCGAACCAGCCGATGACGGCGACCGGAACGAGCGCGGGAATCCCGGCGTTGACGTCCTTGAGCTCGCCCACCGCGACCCGGCACCTGGCGCACTCCTCCAGATGCTTCCGCAGGCCCCGCTCGGCGCGCATCCGCAGACCACCACGGGCGTAGGCGCCGAGCCGGTCCGCGTACTGCGCGCAGTCACCGCCCGCCGTGAGCGTCTGGCTCACATGGGCCTGGAGGTAGGCCTGCTTGAGCCCTTCACGGGCCCGGCTGGCCAGCACCGCGGTGGCGTTGGCCGTCAGCCCGAACAGCGGGGCGACATCGCTCGGCGACTCCTCCTCCACCGTGGTGTGCCAGAGAACCGCCTGCCAGCGCTCGGGCAACGAACGGAACGCCTCCATGGCCAGCGACTTCTCGGCGATCTGCATGGCCCGGACGTCGGCACCCAGATCCAGCGTGTCCTGGTCGGACACCTCGGACGACGCCGACCTGGCCGCCTGGTCGGCGAAGAGGGCGAAGTCCTCGACCAGTTGCTCCCGCTTGGCGGTCTTCGTCCATGCCGCCGCGACCCGGCGCACCGTGGTCAGCAGATACGCCCGCACCGCCTGTTCCGGCCCGGCCCCGCGCCGTACCGCCTGCAGGGTGCGCGCGAACACCTCGGCCGTCAGGTCGTCGGCGGTGTGTGCGTCGCGGCAGCACGTACGCGCGTACCGGCGCACCGCGTCGGAGTGCCGGCGGAACAACTCCTCGTAGGCGCTGTCCGTGCCCTCACCGCCATCGGTGCCGTCGGGGCCGCTGACCTGCTCCCGCATCTGCGCGATCAGTTCGGCGTCCGAAGGCGGCAGGTCCAGGGAGCGCGGTGGCGGAAGCACACCACTGCCGCCGCCCTCACGCTGCTGGGGCACGCTCGCCGCCCACCCGGCACCCGGAGCACCGCTCTGCGCGGTCTGCCCCGACTGCGCGGTGTGCCCCTGCCGTCCCGACTGTCCTGGCTGCCCGGCCTGCGCCGCCTGCCCCGACTGCGCGGTCTGCTCCGGCTGCGCCGCCCGCCCCGATTGCGCGGTCTGCCCCGACTGCGCTGCCTGCCCGGCCTGTTCCGGTTGCGTGGCCTGTTCCGGTTGCCCGGCCTGTCCCGGCTGACCGTCCTGCGCGGAGGCGCTCCTGGGCACCTGCCCCGGGCCCTGTCCGGGCAGCCGCTGCACCCCACCGGCCTCGCCGAGTGGTTCGTCCCGCCCCTCAACGCTCATCGCGGAAAGCCCCCGTAGACACCCTCGGACCAGAACACCGGCCAAGACTGACACAGAGCGGACTACAACCGGCCACCCGCACTCAGCAACCACTCGTCCGGGGGGTTTTCCCGAATCGGAGCACTAACCCTCACCCAATGGGGGAAGGGTCAACCAGTTGTCCCAGAGGCCGGATGAGTGGCCGCAGCACGACGAGCCGCGACCGGACAGCCATCAACGCCGCAAACCCGGCCGCTGCTGGGGCCGCAAGCCCGCCCGCCGCTGACACCGCGAGCCCGCCCGTCGCTGACACCGCGAGTACGGCCACCACCGGCCCCGAGACGGCAGCCCGTGTCCCCGCGCTCACGCCGGACGGGGCCGTAGCCCCTCCAGCAGGATGTCGAGCAGCCGTGAGGAGGCGGCCGCCTGCTGCACCGGGTCGGGCAGCGTCGGCGCCGCCGTGGCTATCACCAGGAGTACGTCTGCCACGGTCACATCACTCCGCAACTCACCCGCTGTGTGCGCCCGGTCCACCAGCCGCCCCACGACCTCCAGCAGCTCCACGGCTCCCGTGCTGTCATCGGCAGCGCCGGACGGGGCACCACCTCCCGACGGCCGGTCCACGGGCCCGCCGTCGGCCCTGGGCGCCGGCCGCTGCTGGGGCACGCGTGTCTCCTGCGGCGAGGCACCTGTCCCCGACGTCAACGAGGGCCCGCCGAGCGAGGCGTCACCGATCTCGGCCGCTTCGGCCACCCCCACACGGAGCACGTGCGGCGGCAGTAACCGCCCCGCGCCCGAGGCCACCGACGTCCGCAGGAACCGGGAGAGCGCCGACCACGGCTCGTCCTCCTGCCCAAGTGCCGTACGGGCCTGCTCCGTCAGACGGGAGGTCTCCTCCTCCGCTATCCGGTTGACCAGGACGTCCTTGCTCGGGAAACGGCGGTAGACCGTCCCGACCCCGACTCTCGCCCGGCGCGCCACATCTTCCATCGGCGCCCCGTACCCGAGCTCGCCGAACACCTCGCGGGCGGCCCGCAGTACGTGCTCCAGATTGCGCTGTGCGTCCACGCGCAGGGGCGCCGAGCGCGCGACCGTGCCCGCCCCTGTCCGTCCACCGCCGTCAGCCGGTACAGCGGCCTGCCAATGAGCGTCCTGAATGTGCATATGCGATCCCCCGGTAATGATGTCTCCCCCCGGAGACTCCCCGCCTGGTCCCCCCGGGGCTCCGACCCGACACCCCGGCGAACTACGAACATAGTTGAGCAAGGGGCGATTCAGAAGGGGGTAGTTCCGCACGGAGCGCCCCCCGATCGGAGTATGAGCCTGGACTCTCCCTATTCCGCCCCCGTTCCCCCTCCCCGTCCCACCCGCTGACCTGCGGCCCTTCCCTTCACGCCGGGAAACGCCGCGCTGCGGCGCGCCGGTGATCTCCGGTCACACAATTTGTCGGGCCTGTGGACAAAGTCGATCGCCCGTTGCCTCATGGGACAGTGACTGCTCCCCTCTCCCACGAGACGAACCCCGGGCCGGACCAGGGACCCAGGGCCGGCACCCGCATCCTCGTCGTCGGCGGCGGCTATGTCGGTCTGTACACGGCGCTGCGTCTCCAGCGGAAGCTGAAGGGCGGCGAAGCAGAGATCACCGTGGTCAGCCCCGACCCCTATATGACGTATCAGCCGTTCCTCCCGGAGGCCGCCGCCGGCTCCATCTCGCCCCGCCACGTCGTCGTGCCGCTCCGCCGGGTCCTCGACAGGTGCCGCATCGTCATCGGTGAGGCCACCGCCATCAACCACGCCGCGCGCACCGCGAGCGTCACCACCCTCGCGGGCTCCGAGGACGGCACCGGCGGCATGGAGATCGGCTACGACGAACTCGTCCTCGCCCCGGGGTCCGTCTCCCGCACGCTGCCGGTCCCGGGCCTCGCCGAGTACGGCATCGGCTTCAAAAGCATCGAAGAGGCCATCGGTCTGCGCAACCACGTCATCGAGCAGATGGACATCGCCTCGTCCACCCGCGACCCCGCGGTCCGCGACGCCGCGCTGACCTTCGTCTTCGTCGGCGGCGGCTACGCGGGGGTCGAAGCCCTCGCCGAGCTGGAGGACATGGCGCGCTACGCGTCCCGCTACTACCACAACGTGGATCGCGACGACATGAGCTGGATCCTCGTGGAGGCCGCCGACCGCATCCTCCCCGAAGTCGGCCACGAGATGGGCCAGTACGCCATCCGCGAGCTGCGCAACCGCAACATCGACGTACGCCTGGAGACCCGGCTGGACAGCTGCGACCACCGGGTGGCCGTGCTGAGCGACGGCGCCCGCTTCCCCAACCGGACCCTCGTCTGGACCGCGGGCGTCAAACCGAACCCGGTCATCGCCGCATCCGACCTCCCGCTCAACGACCGCGGCCGGGTGCGCTGCACCCCGCAGCTCAAGGTCGAAGGGACCGCCCACGCCTGGGCGGCGGGCGACGCGGCGGCCGTTCCCGACCTCACATCGGACGAGCCCGGCAGGGAGACCGCCCCCAACGCGCAGCACGCCGTACGCCAGGCGAAGGTCCTCGCCGAGAACATCATCGCCTCGCTGCACGGCAGACCCCTCACCAACTACGAGCACGCCTACGCGGGTTCGGTCGCCTCACTCGGGCTCCACAAAGGCGTCGCCCACATCTACGGGCGGAAGGTGAAGGGCTACCCTGCCTGGTTCATGCACCGCGCGTACCACCTCAGCCGTATACCCACCTTCAACCGGAAGGCCAAGGTCCTCGCCGAGTGGACGCTCGCCGGGCTCTTCAAGCGCGAGATCGTTTCGCTCGGTTCGCTGGAACACCCGCGGGCCGAATTCGAATGGGCCGCCGGCGGCGACCGCCCGCCGCGGGACTGACGCCGAGAGTGCCGCCGGTCACACGGGGCGTGTGACCATAGGTGCGCGCAGACCCGTACAGAACACCCCGTACGACCCGGATCCCCCCGCCGGTGAGCAGCAGGTCCCAGCCGTCCCGTCACGACAAACGAGGCTTGAAAAGCAGTGAACTTCACGCGCTGGAGCGCCCGGCTCCCCGGAACACAGCGCCGCGCCGCCGCGCGGGCCGACCACAGTTCCGTGCCAGCAGCCCGCGGTGAGTCCGCCCAGCCCCCCACGCCGGAAGCCGAGTTGACCTCCGACACCGCCCAGCTCCCCACGCTGGACGAACTCTCGGTCCGGGAGATCCTCGGCAGCCTGCCCGCGCTGGTCGCCCTGGTGTACGGGACCGAGCACCGCGTCGCGTACGTCAACGACGCCTACACCGCGGCCTTCGGCCCCCGCTCCACCGGCTCCCGCGGAGCCGACGAACTGCCCGAACTGGACGAGCTGGGCCTCTTCCCCCTGATGGACCAGGTGCTGCGCAGCGGAACCCCACGTACCGTCAAGTCCCGCCGGGTGCAGTCCGGTCCGGGCACCGGCTCGTACACCGTGACCTGCACCCCGGTCCCCCACCTCCTGGAGCAGGGCGGCGTTCTCGTCTTCGCCGCCGATGTGTCCGACCACGCCGACGCGGCCGAACGGCTGCGGACCAGCGAACGCAGACAGCGCGAAACCGCCGTCACCCTCCAGCACTCACTGCTCCCCCAGGAGCTGGAACAGCCCGACGACCTGCGTATCGCGGCCACCTACCAGGCGGGCGGCACGGACGCGGCCGTCGGTGGTGACTGGTACGACGTGATCACCCTCGGCGCCGGGCGCACGGCCCTGGTCATCGGCGATGTCATGGGCCGGGGGGTCCGGGCCGCCGCGGTGATGGGCCAGCTCCGCACGGCCGTCCGCGCCTATGCCAGGCTCGACCTGCCCCCGCACGAGATCCTGCAGCTCCTGGACGGCCTCGCCTCCGAGATCGACCCGAACCAGATCGCCACCTGCCTCTACGCGGTCCACGACCCCAATGAAGGACGCCTGGTCTATGCGTCGGCCGGCCATCTGCCCGTGCTGGTCAGGGACGAGGACGGCACGGTACGCCGCGCCGCCGACCCGACCGGGCCGCCGCTCGGGACGGGCGGCTGGCAGCACACATCGGACTCGATCGCGCTGCCGCCCGGCTCCGCCGCAGTGCTCTACACCGACGGTCTGGTGGAGCGCCGGGGCGAGGACATCGATGACGGCGTGGCCGCTCTGGAGCGTGCGCTGTCCGGCGCGTCCGGCGCCCCGCAGGTCGTCTGCGACCGGCTGATCCGCTCGCTGGGTGTCACGGCGGAGCACGACGACGACGTGGCGGTCCTGGTCGTCCAGCACCCGGCGCGCACCGGCCCGGCCGCCGAGCTGTTCCACAACGCGGCGCTGGACCTGCTGGGCGGGGTGGAGGCGGCTCCGCGTGCACGGGCCTTCGCCTCCGGTGTGCTGACCTCCTGGAGGTTTCACGTGGAACTGCACGATCTGGGCGTCCTCGCGGCCAGCGAACTCGTCGCCAACTCCCTCCAGCACGGCACCCCGCCGATGCGGCTGCGGCTCCGCAGGACCGACCGCCGGCTGATCATCGAGGTGACGGATGGCGACGACCATCTGCCGCGCCGCCGCCGCGCGGAAGCCGCCGACGAGGCGGGCCGGGGTATCTCGATCATCGCGACGATTGCCTCGTCCTGGGGCTCCCGCCGTACACCGGGCGGCGGAAAGGCGGTCTGGTGCGAGTTCGCCCTCCCCGACAGCACAGCGGACCACCCGGGCCAGCTCCCGTAGGCCCGAGTGGCCCGAGTGGCCCGAGTGGCCCGAGTGGCCCGCCAGAACCGCTGGCGGGCCGACCGATGTCAGTACGGGGCGGCTGCGGGCTCCGGCAGATGCGTGGCCACGACCCGCGAACCGTGCCCGAGCGACGGATTGTCCTGTACGGGGCTGAGCCGCCGCCCCAGTCGCAGCGCCAGGGTGGTGATCCCGAGCGAGAACACCACGAAGGTCGCGATGTACACCAGGTGCGCCGAGGCCCCCATCGGTCCGCCGACCGCAGGCCCGATGGCCAACGCCAACTGCTTGACCAGCGCGAAGGCCGAGTTGTACTGACCGACCATGGAGCCGGGAGCCAGATCGGCGACCAGCGGCGCGACGGTCGGGGACAGCATGGACTCACCGAGCCCGAACAGCGCGTACGTCGAGATGAACGCGGCCGTCGCCATGGTCTGGCTGCCGTGCCCGAGCCCTGCGTACCCCGCGATGACCCAGGCGAACGCCCAGATGAGCCCCACCGCTGAGATCACCCGCGAGCGCCGCCGCCTCTCCACGACCTTCAGCACCACGAACTGGGCGACGACAATCACGGCCGTATTGGCCGCAAGCGCGATTCCGAGCGTCGAGGGCTGAATTCCAGCGGCTTCGGTCCCATAAGCGGCAAGGCCGGACTCGAATTGTCCGTAGCAGGCGAAGAAAATGACAAAGCCGAGAACGCAGAGCTGCACCATGGCCCGGTGCCGCAGTAGAGCGCGCACCCCGCCACCCTGGGGCTGGGGTGCCAGCTCAAGCCCGGGAGTACGCGGCAGCCGGACGGTGGCCGCGATCCCGGCGAGCGCCAGGAACATCACGGCCTCGATGGCGAAAAGCAGCGTGAAGCTGCTGGGCCGGCTCGCGTCGACCAGCTGGCCGCCGACGAGTCCGCCGATGCCGAGCGTCAGGTTCTGCAGGAAGAACTGCATGGTGAAGGCGCGGGTCCGGGTGGACGGGCTGGAGCACCAGACGATCATCGTCGCGAGAGCCGGCTGCATGACGGCCGTCCCGGCGCCGAGCAGGGCGGCCGACAGCACGACCGTCACCACTCCGGCCGAGAGCCCCATGCTCATCGCTCCGGTCGCGGCCAGCACCGCGGCCCCCACCAGGACGGGCAGCGGGCCGCGGCGGTCGATCAGCCGGCCGGTGAAGGGCAGGACGACCAGGGCGGCCACCGCGAAGACGGCTAGCACGGCCCCGGCCGTACTCGATCCGAGCTCCCGCACCTGCGACACATAGATGTACAGATACGGAACGGTGAACCCGATGCCGAACGCGCTCAGCGCGGTACCTGTCTGGATCCGACGCATCGCGGCACCCATCGCCTTGGTCACCACTCACCCACCTCTCGAAGTTGAAGACTTCAATGCTAAAGTTAGAACCTCAACAATACACACTGAAGAACTTCAACGCCAACGGCTTACGTGGGATACTCCCCGGCATGCCAGAGTCCCCCGGCCCGCAGGAGCCGACCCTCGACGAGCAGATCGCCGCCTACCAGCGCGAATTCCGAGACCTCGACCCCCAGGTCGAGAAGGTGGTCTCGGCTCTCGGCCGGCTGAACCGGCGGATGAACGTCGCGTACGGGCGCCAGGTCGCCGACCTCGGCATCAGCAACACGGAGTGGGAGGTGCTGAAGACCCTGGTCCTGGCGGGCGCCCCGTACCGGATGGGCCCGGGGGAGCTGGCGAAGCGCCTTGGCCTGACCCCCGCCGCCATGACCCACCGCATCGACCGGATGGCGGGGGAGGGCCTCGTCACCCGCGACCGGGACGAGAACAACCGGGTCCGGGTCATCGTCGAGGTCACGGACGAGGGGCGGGCGAAGTGGCTGGAGGCGATGCGGATGGCCACGACCTTCGAGGAGGACCTCCTCCAGGACCTGACCGGCCGGGACCGCGCGGCCCTCGGTGAGATGCTGACCATCCTGCTGCGCAGGGTGGAGGACGCCCAGCCGGACGCGGGCGGCCGCCTCACGGACCTGGACTGAGCTTCTCCACTCGTCTTCAGCGGCCCGGGAACGCTTAACCCCGGCTCAGAACAATGGGGTTGACAGGGGCGCCGACCCCGGTTGACGTGCCACCGGCCGATCTGTAAGGTTCTTCGAGTTGTCACGGGGCCGGAACGGTTCTGCGACAACCACTCCCGCCGCTCATGCGGCAACAAACTTCAGCACGATCTCCCGTCGGGAGCAATTTCGGCATGCCGGAATTCATTCTCGACGACCGGTGGGACCCGATTATGAGTCACCCGGGAAATCCGCTAGAGTTTGAAACGTCGGAACGGCCCAACGGCCGGGATGGCAAACCCCGCTGACTGGGGGTCAGGCCCGAAAGGATCTGATAGAGTCGGAATCGCCGGAAAGGGAAACGCGAAAGCGTGGAACTGGAAAGCACCCGGCCGGCCGGGAATCGGACACGAAAGAGTCTGATAGAGTCGGA